>CAVKYA010000114.1:0-7645 GCA_963660255.1 Bacteroidaceae bacterium
ATCTTCATCAGACGGTTGTACTTGGCGATACGGTCGGTACGGCTGAGGGAACCGGTCTTGATCTGGCCGCTGTTGGTAGCGACAGCGATGTCAGCGATCGTGGTGTCCTCAGTCTCGCCTGAACGGTGAGAGGTAACGGTGGTGTAGCCGTGACGGTGAGCCATCTCGATGGCGTCGAGAGTCTCGGTCAGGGAACCGATCTGGTTGACCTTGATGAGGATGGAGTTACCTGCACCCATCTTGATACCCTTCTCAAGGTACTTGGTGTTGGTAACGAAGAGGTCGTCACCTACGAGCTGGCACTTTCCACCGATAGCGGAGGTGAGCTTAACCCAGCCTTCCCAGTCTTCCTCGCTGAGACCATCCTCGATTGAATCGATAGGGTACTTGGTGATGAGTTCCTCAAGGTAAGCGATCTGCTCCTCGGTAGAGAGCTTCTTTCCCTCAGGATCCTTGGCCATACCGGTCTTGAGCTGCTTGTAGTCGTAGAAGAACTTGTCTCCCTCCTTGAAGCAGAACTCGGAAGCGGCGCAGTCCATAGCGATGGTAACATCAGCGCCTGGCTTGTAGCCAGCCTTCTCAATAGCCTCCATAATGCAGTCAAGAGCGTCGTTGATGCCGTTGAGCTTAGGAGCGAAACCACCTTCGTCACCGACAGCGGTAGAAAGTCCGCGTCCTTTGAGAACCTTCTGGAGAGCGTGGAACACCTCTGCGCCCATTCTTACGCCCTCAGCGATGCTCTTCGCGCCAACAGGACGGATCATAAACTCCTGAAAAGCGATAGGAGCGTCAGAGTGAGCTCCACCGTTGATGATGTTCATCATAGGAACAGGAAGCACGTGGCCGTTGGTTCCGCCGATGTAGCGGTAAAGAGGAATGTCAAGATAGTTGGCGGCGGCATGAGCGACAGCGAGGGAAACACCGAGGATGGCGTTCGCACCAAGGTTGCTCTTGGTAGCGGTTCCGTCAAGCTTGATCATAGCCTCATCGATAGCCCTCTGCTCAAGGCAGGACATTCCGATGATTTCAGGGGCGATCTTCTCGTTGATGTTGGCGACAGCCTTGAGGACACCCTTTCCGCCGTAGCGCTTAGGGTCGCCGTCACGAAGCTCAAGAGCCTCGTTCTCGCCGGTTGACGCTCCTGATGGAACGGAAGCGACACCGATGATGCCGGACTCGAGTTCAACTTCACACTCGATAGTAGGGTTTCCTCTTGAATCAAGAATCTCCCTGCCAGTAACACGTACAATTCTCATAATAAAATGTAATTATTAACTAACTGTTGTTCTTATTCTCAAAAAAAGGCCGGGGTTTGAAACCCAGCCTTTTTGTGTATTCAATTACCGCGCCACAATTATTTAACGAGGCAGACGGCAACACGGTTCTCCTCAGGAGTCTCGAATGGATTTACGGTGTCACCGAAGTACTCAGTGATGATCCTGTCCTTGTCGATGCCGGCGTTCACGATGGCCTCAGCGACAACCTCAGCTCTCTTCTCTGAGAGGAACTTGTTTCTCTTGGCGGTACCGGTGGCCTTGTCAGCGTAACCTGAAACGCGAACCTTGGTGTCAGGGTTGGCCTTGAGAGCCTCGACAACCTCGTCGATTTTGAGCTGCTCGCTCTCGCGGATGTCCCACTTGTTGATGACGAAGAGGATGTTGCGAGAAAGTGACTCGAACGCAGGTACAACCTCAACCTTCTCCTCTACGACTGGCTCTGGTTCTGGTTCTGGCTTAACAACCGGTGCAGGTGCAGGAACCGGAACCGGTGCAGGTGCAGGTTTCGCCTTTCCGAAGCTGAAGGTAAGACCGGCGAGAGCCTTGATCTGGAAGTCAGCCTTTGAACCTTTCTTTGAGTTGAAGTGGTCATCAAGGAAGCTGCAGTTGCCTTCGAGGTTGAGGGCGAGAACGTCAGTGAGCCTGATGTTGAGGCCGACACCTGTTCTGAACGCAGGGGAAACCTTGCTGCCATCCCAAAGATAACCGTCAATGAACTTGTCGGCGATCTTCGCGTCATTAGCCTCATCGTTGTTGAAAGCGTAGTTCACGCCGACACCACCGAAGATGTAAGGATTGAGGGTTCTGTCGAACTTGTAGCCAGCGAAGATGGAAGCGACGTCAATCATGAGGTCGGCGGCTCCTTCGATGTAGTTGAACTTATAGACAGTGGTAGGTCCGTTTACGGCACCCTTAGCCTGCCAGCCATTGACATTGAGTCTTGCTCCGAACACCGGAGAGAACTGGTAGCCGAAAGAGACAGCGGCTGAAGGAGAGATAAGATCAGAGAATGTGGTCTCACCTACAGTGTGAGCCGCTCCACCCTGAAGCTGCATGAACCAATAAGGGTCAAAGTCCTTCTTCTGTGCGTTCGCCACGGACAGAGAAGCCACAAGCGCTGCGCTTGCAAGAATAGCGAAAATACGTTTCATAATATTATTGAATATAATTTGCACATTTAACGATGCTAAATTACGACAATTTTTCCAATCTGCAAAATATATCAATTATTTGAGTCTCTTTTCGCCCTTGAAGCCCCTCGCATCTTTCATCATCATGGCAAATTCATTACTTTTGCAGAAAGAACACATGATCCGCAAACCCTGATAAAAGGGTTGCGGGCCAAAGCACGGGAAACCAATGAAAAACACAACGAAAAGACTCGCTTCATCCATAGTGAGAGCGATGCTCGCCACTGCGGTTGTACTTCCGGTATATTCAATGAATATCACGGCTCAGGAGACAGCCTCGCCACAGCGGCAGAAATACAAGGAACTGACATTCCCAAAGACGGTCCACGATTTCGGGACATTCTCCGAGGCCAGCGGACCGAAGACCTGTACCTTTATATATAAGAACGAGACCGACATTCCGATATTCATCCGCGGAGTGGTCGCCTCCTGCGGCTGCACTACCACGGAATGGTCAGGAAAGCCGCTCAAGCCCGGCGAGTCCGGCGAGATCAAGGTCACCTTCGCCAACGACACCGGAGCGATGATCATGGACAAAAGCATAACCGTGTACATGTCGTCGCGCGTGAAACCCACCATCCTAAGGCTAAAAGGGATCATCGTCAAGGCCGAATAAAGCAAGCGCGATCCGTAACAAATTATTAATGAATATGTTCGTAAACGCCGCCCTCCAAAATTGACCGGCGGCATTCTGTAACTTGCACTGAATCAATCCGTGGCATCCCACCCAATGATATTCAATGGGTTCGAGATTCCGGAGGTGACAGGGACATAGTGAACCATTAAAACACAGGCAGGCGAAAGATCCGGTATTGACTTTACGATAACAAAAAAAGAGGCTGACCTTTTGGGTCAGCCTCTTTCGTTATTGTGTTACAGTTACTGGTGAATCAGATTACTGCACTGAATTCTGTGGAATAACAGTAATTGTAAGAGTGTCAGTGAGAACGCCCCAACCATACTTGATGGAAACTGGAACGTAGATCTCGTAAGACTTGAGAACCGGACTCAGAACATTCTTGTACTTGAGCTTGTAGCCATCCTGTACGAGTGAAGCACCTGAAGGAAGCTTCTTGTCAGCGAGGTTGGTAGAAACCTTGGCTGTGTCAAATACGATGTCTGAGATAGGGCCATAGAACTGCCAGTACTGACCGAGGTCATAGTCGTAGTAAGGATACGTGAACTTTGTCCATGTCCAGCAACCTACAGTATAGCCTTCCTGGATAGCGTCAGAGCTTGGACCCGGCTTAGGGTTGCACTCTACAGGGATAACCTGAGCAGGAACTTCCTCGGTGCGAGCAGGGATGTACTTGATGTCAACGATGGTTCTGTACTTGATTGTCACCTTAGCCTCTTTCTCGACTACACTTGCAACCTCATAACTTCTACCATCGATATCACCGTATTCCGTCCAGTACGGATGGGTATTGTCAATAAGGTAATTAGGATCCTTATCATTGATCTGAGCCTTAGCATACTGGAGAGCTTCATTCTTTGAACGGCCAGTCGCAACAATCACATCACCCTTCACGAGCTTGCTATTTGCAGGGAATCTGTGCCACTTACGAGGATTCCAAGACCAATAGCCAAATCCATACTGTTCTGTACGGGTATCAACAATATCATAACCATAAGACTCGTCATACCATTTGGCAACCTCATCGTTCTTGTAAAGCTGGATAGTAACCTCATAGTACTTCTCACCTGTAAGAATCTCAGCCTCAGCGTCACCATAGACAACCTCAAAGCGAGCAGGCTCAAGAATCTTGGTGTACCCAGGGATAACAACAGGGGCGTGACCTGAGCAGGTCTTCTTCCAGTAGAAGTCCTCAGCGGTCTTCTCGATCATGCCGAGAGGGGCGACGATAACGCTGTCTCTCCAGTCGGTAAGGAGACCCTGAATTCCCACATTAACCTCGTCACCATTATCAAGTGCATCGATAACAGAAAGCGTCTGAGGGAGGTTAAGGGTTACAGGACGGATGAAATTAACCGTGAATGTGTGGAGGACATAAACGTCACCGCTCTTTCCTACAGCGAACCATTCAACAATGGCCTGAAGACCCTTCTCACTGTTGAGGGCAGCCTTAACTGTTTCGTTGCTCTTATCGAGAGAGATAGAAACCTCACCATTGAGTTCATCGAGCTTGACACCCTGAGTGGCGCCTGTGTACTCAACGTTCGTGCCGTTTTCAACGAGAGTAGCGATTCTGAACGATGGAGTCTCATTGCAAGGGAGACCCTTGACAGAGAGCTCATACCAAGGCTGCTCCTCGATAGGAGTGTTGAACCAGCAGTTCTTGCTGTCATCAGTCTTGCTGGCAGGTGTGTTGACGTTGGCCTGAAGCACGCCGTCCTTCCAGAAGATTTCCTTCTCCTTGTGAACTATTGTAAGTTCAGGAAGTTTGAAGTTGACAGTGAACTTGAATGTGATTGTAGAAGGATACTGGTTGAAAGCGTCGAGAGTGTTCTTCACTGTGAGGTAGCCCTCAATCACTGAACCCTTTCCGATTGCACCTACTTCCTTGTGGGTGAAGTTCCAAACCACCTTCTTGGTGGCCTTGCCGTCTGAAGCGACACCATCCTTGAGCTTAGGAGCTGTGATGGCGCTGGCCTTGCCGTTCTTGTTGACATAAGCCTTGTCGAACTCGTACATATTCCAGAACTCAACGTGGTTGAGGTTGAGGGTACGGTAGATGGCGTCACGGAGAGTCTCCTCAGGAATTTCCCTTTCAACAACAGCCTTGGCATCGTCCTCGCAAAGGAGGGTTACATCAAGAGTCTCATCAGTGATGGTTGAGATGACGTAGGTCTTGTCAACAGAGATGACGAGCTTGATGAAGGCACGTGTTACGATGTTCTCGCCGTGCATGAGGTCAACCCTCACGATAGGGGTACGGCCGATGGCCTCCCTGTTGTACTCTTCTCCCTTGGCGGCCACAACCTTATAGGTACCATTCTCAGCGCTGGTGCACTCGATGACGGTGTTCTGGTCGGTTTCAGTCTCGGAGCTCACTACATTGTAAGGAGTCTGGGCTACAGAGAACCTGTAGGTAAAGCCATACTTCTCAAGGTCAAGATTCGCGTGATTCAGGACATTCTCAAGACCAGGAGTCTCAATCTCAGCGTTGATGCAGGTGGCCACAAGTGCCTTGAGGTCGAACGGCTTGTCGTAAGGCATTTGGTAAACAGGACTCTGCGCAGCGGCAGCCTTGAATGTCTTGGCGTACTCGTGGGCAGTCTTCTTATCTTTGGCGTAATCCGCAAGTTTCTCCTTGTCAGAGATGGCGAGGTTGGCGGCGGAGTAAGCAATCTCGTTTACGTGAGCGTACTCAGAGTAAACCTCAGGCTTCTGCTCGGCCTTGGCCTCGGCCTCGGTGAGACCCTTCTTGAGGACGGCCTTGAGGGCGACGATGTCAAGGTTCTTGTTGGCGTTCTTGTCAGTGTTGAGTTTCTCGTCCTTCTTGACAGAGAAAGTAACGTAACCAGTGGCATCGTCATATTTAGGAACACCTACGATGCTGACAGGGGCTGCAGGAGCGGTGGCTCTTGTGAACACATAGTTTGCCTTGTCGCCAACGAATGAGAAGTCAGCGCAGTCAACACCTACGGTCCTTGGGTTCAGACGGTACTGAGCCTTGGCCACAGCAGAGGAGAACTTGGCATACTTGTTAACCTCAACGCTATTCTGATAGTCATCAATCTTGTCCTTAGCGACCTCGTTCTCATCATCATTCTTGAGAGGATCGTAAGCGATGGTCTCGAAGAGGATGGCAGGAACGCCGTCGTAGTAGTACTCAGGGACGAACACTATGCCGGTCAGACGGCCAGCGATGATGCCGAGGACAGCATCGATCCTGTCGTTGAGGGCGGTGTTGTACTTCTCAACCTTCTCGCCAAGATTGGAGATCTGCTCGTTGAGGTCAGCAACCTTCTCGTCAAGTTTCTCGTCAAGCTTAGTGATCTGATCCTGAAGATCTTCATCCTTTCCGTCAAGAGCGGCAAGCTTGTTCTTGAGGACATCCTTCTCGGCATAGATTCCGAGAACCTCCTCAAGAGCGCTGTCGAACTCGCCCTGGAACTTCTCGTTCCACGCGGTCTCGAAAGCGGTATTGAACGCAGGCTGGAAATACTCTGCCCAGGCCTTGGCGAACGCATCGGCGAAGTCGGTAGAGAACCTTGCCTCGTAGGCGGTCTTGAAAGCCTCGGCGAAGTCAGCCTTGTTGAACTTCTCGTTGAAGAGCTGAGTGATCTGGTCAGCGAACTCAACATCCTTGGCAAACAACTCTGTGATCTGGCCGGTAATAGTTTCGATCTTCTCGTCGATGCCGTCAAGACGTCCGGTTGCGGCAAGGTCGGCGGCTACAAGTTCCTCGATCTTTGCCTCAACCTCGGCCTTGAGGGCGTAGGTCTTGAGGGCCTCCTTGATCGCGGCAATCTCGGTCAGGGCCGTCGTGGCGTCAGCCTGGGCCTTCTCGATGGCGGTCTGGGCCTCGCTCAGCTTGCTGTTGATGCCGGTGATGTCCACCTTGACTGCGGCAAGATCCTCTCCAAGCGTCGCAACCTTGGACTGCACGGTCCCGAGGGTCTCGTTGAGGGCGGCGATGGCCTTGTTTGCCTCCGCAAGGGCGTCCTTCGTGGCGAAGGCGGCGTCAACATACTCCTTGGTGGCGAGACCCTTGATGGTCTCCTGAATTGACGCCACGGTCGAGTCGATACCGTCGACCTTTGTCTGGAGGATACCGATCTGGGTGTTCAGGGCAGTCACCTTGTTGGTGAACTCGGTGGTGAGGGTGTTGATCTTGCCCTCGATCTCGGACTTCAGAGCGCCGTCGGCGGCCTTGTAGTCACTCTCAAGCTTCGCAATGTCTGCGGCATGTTTCTCCTGAAGCTTGCCAAGGGCGGTCTGGAGCTCGGTGATGGCGGACTCCGCCTTGGTCTGAGCGTCCTTAAGGTCGGTCACGGTCTTGTTAAGACCTTCGATCTGACCCTTGACATCCTTCAGCTCGACGTTCTCGAGGTTATCGATGCGCTCATTCGCCTTGTCGATATCCTCAGAGTAGTCCGTACAACTTGTGTACGCGAATGTTACGCCAGCGATGGCGAACATCGAAACCAATCTGAAAAATTTGTTCATAAAGGATAAATGTTAATAAAAAAAGTTAAACGTTGTTCCTT
>CAVKYA010000115.1:0-1598 GCA_963660255.1 Bacteroidaceae bacterium
TCAAGTGTCCGGGAGTCAAAGGAATATATTCAAGTGACGCTAACTTTCTGTTGGTGAGGTTCGAGAATCCGGAGGTGGTTTATGAGAGGCTGCTTGCGAGAGGTGTCATCGTGCGGAACCGTTCAAGGGTTCAGGGCTGTGAGGGCTGTCTTAGGATCACAGTCGGAACTCCCGCTGAGACCGAACGTCTCCTGCGGTTGCTTTCCTCTCCGGTCACTGAGCCTGTCGAAGTGACCTTAAGGTGTCAAGGCATAGAGAAGCTTGGCGAAAGACATATCAGAATTGTACGTAATACCAAAGAGACAAAAATTGCTCTGGAATTGGATCTGGATTCTATGAGGAGTGGGCGCATCTCTACCGGCCTGCCTTTCTTCGACCATATGCTTGAGCAGATTCCGAATCACGGTGGTGTGTCGCTGGCGATTGATGCCAAAGGCGATCTGCAAGTAGATGAACATCACACGATTGAGGATGTCGGGATAGTCCTTGGAGAGGCAATCAACGCCGCTCTCGGCTCGAAACTAGGCATCGCCCGCTACGGTTTCGTCCTCCCGATGGATGACTGCGACGCCGCCATCCTGATGGATTTCGGCGGACGTATTGATTTCAAATGGAATGTGGAGTTCAAACGCGAGAAAGTAGGAGATGTCCCGACCGAGATGTTCAGCCATTTCTTCCAGTCCGTCTGCTGCGGGGCGAAATGCAACCTGCACATCTGGGCGGAAGGGGAGAACGAGCATCACAAGGCCGAAGCGATCTTCAAGGCGTTTGCAAGAGCGTTGAGGATGGCTGTCGCCCGGACACCATTCCCTTATGAATTACCCTCAAGCAAAGGAGTGCTATGATCGCGATAGTTGACTACAGGGCCGGTAACATCCGCTCGGTCGAGAACGCCTTGAAAAGGCTTGACACTGAATATGTTCTGACAGCCGACCACGAGACCATCCGGTGCGCCGACCACGTGATACTGCCTGGAGTGGGGGAGGCATCATCCGCGATGCGCTCTTTGGAATCCACGGGACTCGTTCCCGTCATCAAGTCTTTGACACAGCCTGTCTTGGGAATATGCATCGGTTTGCAGCTGATGTGCTCTTCCAGCGAGGAGGGCGAAGTGGAATGTATGGGAATATTCAATCCTAAAGTTCGCCGCTTTCCAGAGACATCTGGCGTGAAGATTCCTCACACCGGCTGGGACACAATCTCGGGGCTTCGGGGACCGTTGTTCAGGAATATTCCCGAAGACTCGTTTGTCTATTATGTACACTCCTATTGCCCTGATATATTCATTGATCAGACTGCCGCTGTGACTGAATATGCCGGTGTCCGTTTCAGTGGGGCACTTCAGCGGGACAATTTCTTCGGGACGCAGTTTCATCCTGAGAAAAGCGGCAGCGTGGGGGCGGAGATATTGAGAAATTTTGTTGAATTATAATTTGTTGGCTAAACTTGTGAATTGCAAGCGATTGCCTGTTTGTGAAAGTTATGAGGAATTTTAACATAATCCCGGCCATTGACATTATTGGAGGCCGGTGCGTACGCCTGACGCAGGGGGACTACGCGAAAGAGACGGTATATTCGGACAACCCTGTGGAGGTGGC
>CAVKYA010000115.1:2372-7632 GCA_963660255.1 Bacteroidaceae bacterium
GTCGGACTTTCACGAGTTTGGTTTCCCGGATTGCGGAACGGATTGATATTCCGTTTACTGTCGGTGGGGGAATCTCATCGTTCGAGGATGCGGCGAGGTTGCTGGATGCCGGAGCGGACAAGATTACGATCAACACGGCGGCGGTGCTTCATCCGGAGATCATTTTCAGGATAGCCTCACGTTATGGCTCCCAGTTTGTTGTCGTAGCGATTGACGCAAGGACCGTCACTTTGGGAAATGTTGCTTCAGGGAATGGCGTTTCTGGAAATGTCGCTTCGACAGGCTCAGCGACCGGAAACACGGTGGTCGCTGAGCCTGTCGAAGCGACTTCTCCAAACGGAAACTCCTACTGGCAAGTAATGACCCACGGAGGCAAACAACAAACCGACAAGGAGTTATATTCTTGGGCCAAAGAAGTCCAGAACCTCGGTGCGGGAGAGATCCTTTTCACCTCAATGGATCACGATGGAACTAGAAACGGTTATGCTGTGGAAGCATATTCCCGTCTCGCGGAAGAACTTACCATCCCTGAGATCGCGTCAGGAGGAGCCGGAAGCGTCGCCGACATCGAGGACGTACTGACCACTGGCCGCGCCGATGCCGCCCTCGCCGCCAGCATATTCCATTACGGAGAAATATCCATCCCCGACTTGAAAAGAACCCTCCGCGCCCACGGAGTTAATGTAAGAATATAATAATGAGTATTAACGAATATGATTGAGTTTGAAACCCTTAAGGCCGGTGTCGATGGACTCGTGCCGGCTATCGTCCAGGACCAGAACACCCTTCAGGTCCTGATGCTCGGCTATATGAACGCCGGGGCTCTCGAAAAGACCCAGACAAGCGGTCTTGTGACATTTTTCAGCCGTTCCCGCCAGACCCTTTGGACTAAGGGCGAGACCAGTGGCAATTACCTGCACCTTGTCTCCATAGCCGCTGACTGCGACTCGGACACGCTTCTTGTGCGCGCCATCCCTGACGGTCCGGCTTGTCACAAAGGCACTAAAACCTGCTGGGGCGACGCTGTCCCGACAAGCCAGGGCTTCATCCGTGAGCTTGAAAGCGTGATCAAAGGCCGTCACGAGCAGATGCCCGAGAAGTCCTACACCACATCCCTGTTCAAAGCCGGTACTCCGAGAATGGCTCAGAAAGTCGGCGAGGAGGCCGTCGAGACAGTCATCGAGGCTGTCAAAGGAGATGACGAAAGGATGATCTACGAGGCCTCAGACCTTGTCTATCACCTTCTTGTCCTCCTTGTCAGCAAAGGTTACGGCATCGCCGACCTCGAAAAGGAACTTGAAAAGAGGCATAAGTAGTCGAAGCACCTTTGGGCAACGTTTTCGCCCCAAAACGTTGCCCGAAAGTGCTTTGTGCCCCTCTTCGGAGACAGAATCGCACAAAAACGTCGCCCGAGAGCCTTTGCTGATTAAGACGGCAGCATTTTCCTGATATAATGCTGCCGTTGTATGCTTTTCAGCCCTCGACAGGAGCGATGTTTCTTATTTATGCTCCTCTGGTCGTACCAAACACAGAGGCAATATTGACGTGATTTATAAACAGTTAATAATGGGTGTTTTAGTCATTTGTCTTTGGTATGCACGCACTAAAGACCAAGTGTTAAATAGATGATAATAAACGTGTTATCCGTTACTTGCTGACACAGAATGAATGGTGGGTAACACGTTACTAATGAAGAAGATAAGGAATTACGTTGCACAGGTGTCCAAGATCGGAGAAGTACGTGCGGATACGTATAGCAGCGCTATGTGTCGAAGGAAGACATTCAAGACGCGACTCAGAGGTGCTTCTGACATTAAGCATTAATTAAGAAAGGCGAGAGAGCAGATTAGTTCCTTATCAGAACCTTCCAGAAACCTCCGTTGTCAGGACCTATACGCAGTAAGATGCCACGAGCCTGAAGTTTGGACAGATGCAGTTTTACTGTATCTTCAGACTTGCCGACAATTTCTGCCAGTCTGGTCCTTGTCAGATGTGGATCCGCTACAAGTTCATCCAATATAGCCTGTGCGGTTTTTCCAATCTTTTTCTGGGTATGTTTATCATTATCTGGGTAGGTTTTCTGGGTNNNNTTATCATTATCTGGGTAGGTTTTCTGGGTGTTTTTTTGACTATATGGGCAGTTTCCCGTAAGTTTGATTTCATCCTCTGGGCGGTATTCCGGCGCGGCTTTCTTGGAATTCGCAAAGTTCTCAAGATCGCTCCTATCCATTCCGTAGTTCACGTTGGGTATAGTAGTGTAGAAGAAGCTCCTGCTGGAGTCAAATGAAGGAATCTTGTCTTCCTTGTCAGCAAAGGCTACGGCATCGCTGACCTCGAAAAGGAACAGGAAAAGAGACATAAGTAGTCAAAGCGTACTCTCGGGCAACGTTTTCGCTCTAAAACGTTGCCGAAGGGTGCTTTGTGCCCCTCTTGGGCAACGGAATCGACCCAAAATGTCACCGCAGGACTCTTTGTGCCCCTCTTCGGAGACAGAATCGCACAAAAACGTTGCCCAAGAGCCTTTGCTGATTATGACGGCAGCATTCCACATATAATGCTGCCGTTGTATGCTCTTCAGCCCTCGCCAGGAGCGATATTGCCAGTTTATGCTCTCGCTGATAATAAGCTGATAATAAACTGAAACTTGAAATATTGGAAGTTTTATCAGCTTTCTTCATCAACGATCCACTGACCAGATTCGCTATCTTTTTTTAGCCTAATAATGGTCGCTTCTGGTTCGATAGTGAGATCCGTTTCAAGTTTTAATCCAATCCTTTTTGTATTTGACAATTCACAATCTTTATATGGATCAATACAAACAGCAGCTTTTGTGAGTCGTTCCCAAAAAGAATCAAGTAGAATATTATCTTGTTCTGTGCTTTCAGACTCATCAGAGAACGGAAGTAAATAGAACAGATGGATATTAGCCACACAAAGAGAAGCAATGCAGAGTGGAAAATGCTTGTTTTCAATTTTGCGTAAGAAAAGTGCTATGATAGGTTCATTACCATTCCTGTCGAAGGACGCAATCTTTATTTTGGGAAGCGAATGTTCAAAAGTGGCGCTCTGAATCCATTTTATTGTTTTCTGGTAGTGCAAGGTCAGAGAATAAGGCATCAAACTCAAAGCATATTTACAGATAGCCTTGTAAACATTTTGTGGAATAAAGGTCTTATTGGAAAGGTCAAAGCTCTTTATCAACGATATTACGTCGGGAATACTTTCATCCTTCCAATCGCGCGTATGAAATTGAAGTATAGGCAGGTCAGAAAAAGGGTGTGGAGCATTGCTCATCTGCATCTCGAAATTTCTGCCTGTAATTTGCCGTTCCTTTCCATTTCTCTTTGGAACCTGATATAAAGATAAAAACACCTGAAAGAATATGGTCACATCATTTTCCAGTTTCCGTCCAAAACTTTCATTGCAGTCGTCACATTCATCCGCACAGATGAATTTTGTATTACGCAGGGCGATAGATATGGCATGGGCTTCTTTTGCAAAATGTGTTTCATCCAAAGTCCGGCCACAGAAGCGGCATCTCCTCTGGCCGTCTCTTTTCCCATTAATAACCTTCCCGGGAAACTTCTCCGGATCAAACATCAATACTTTATAGTCAATTGAGGTGTTATTTGTTTCACACATTGCAATACAAAGTTTTAGTTGCTACAAAAATACGTCATTTTGATTACGGCTACAAATATCAAATGAAATCAAGTCACTTTTATTATTGCAATACTTCGGTAAAAATTTACCGTACTAAAAGTTAAACAATGGAAGCCGGGCGACCGGTTCCGCTATATAAAAGTTCATTGAAATGCTGTCAATAACTGTCGCTTGGCAAGCTGATGAAAGGTCCGGAAGGACTCCGAAAAAATGTCTGAAATATTGATGATCCGGTAACAAAAGTATTGCACAAGTCGCTGATTATTTGTAACTTAGAGTATTCGACCACTTTAAGTTATGAGTTCATCAAACCTACTTGTGCAATACCAATCCGAGTGCCTTGAGGCCCTCAAATCAGCAGCAAAGATAAGCAAACCTTTTGAGAAAGTGTTTATGGATACGCTTAAACTCTTCATGGCAATCCCCGGCAAGGTCAATTTCCTTCAGATGGGCAGATACGGCGAGTTCTCTGAACAGACCTACCGAAACAACTTCGAGAACGAGACCTTCGACTGGTTCGCCTTCAACGAGCATCTGGTCAGAAAGGCTCTGACTGGAAATCTGCTAGCCATTGCCGTGGATCCAAGCTTTCTCCCCAAGTCCGGAAAGAAAACGCCCTGG
The DNA here is from genome assembly GCA_963660255.1 of Bacteroidaceae bacterium. Classification (GTDB taxonomy): domain Bacteria; phylum Bacteroidota; class Bacteroidia; order Bacteroidales; family UBA932; genus Cryptobacteroides. The sequence goes on from CAVKYA010000115.1 coordinate 6,657, forward strand.
ATAGGCAAGTTCTGGTCCGGGGTCGCCGGCGAGATGAGGCGCGGCCAGGAGATCTTCGGAGTCGGCGTCATTGATGTGGACAACCACGCTTGTATGACGCTGGGCGCCATACCGACCCCTGACACCAAATCCCTCGAGGAGATGGACTACAACCTCGTTGAATGGTACTGCCAGAACCTGATCATCCTCAAGGAGAGACTCCAGAAGATCACGCGTCTGATAGTGGCTGACGCTTTCTTCTCCAAGGAGACATTCGTCAATCCTCTGCTCAAGGAGGGCTTCCACGTGATAAGCAGGCTCCGGAATGATGCCGTATTGTTCTATCCCACACTCCAAAAGCCCACCGGGAAAAGAGGTCATCCGAAGTGGTACGATGGCAGGGTTGACTTCTCCAATCTTGACGTCTCCAGATGCGAGGAGGCAGAGGTGGACAGAGGCCGCCTGTTCGGACTGAAATCTTATTCCAAGTCACTCAAACGTTTCATCAAGGTCGTCGTATGGTATCCTGATGAAGATGATAGGACAAAGTGGCAAATTTATTTCAGCACTGATGACGCGATGAGTGTCAATGATGTAATTAACTGCTATAGGACACGTTTTCAATTGGAGTTTTGCTTCAGGGATGGGAAACACTATGCCGGCCTGAATGGCTGCCAGTCAACCGATCTCAGAAAACTTGAGTTCCACAGGAACGCATCCTTTGCAAGCATCAACATCGCCAAGGTCACATGTAAGGAACTGGGAATACCCTTCTCAATATCCTCTTGCAAGTCGATCATACATAACGCTTATATGCTCGACCGATTTATTTGCGTGTCCGGTCTGCAACCGGACCAACAAGTTATTGACAAACTTTTCAAAGAACTGGTTATGTTTACTGGCAGGGCCGCTTAGGACCTGGAAAAAATTAACGAACTATTGTTATTGCGCACTCTTAGGTTTCTTGCGGTTATCTCTTTGAAAATGCTTAAATTTG
>CAVKYA010000116.1:0-7560 GCA_963660255.1 Bacteroidaceae bacterium
CGATTCGATTCCAAGGATATAATCCGACATATTCTTCAAAGACATTTTTATCGAACCGCAAAGATACAATTATTTCCCGACACTTTCACACAGAATGTCTTTAATCATTTCAAAGAACACTGACCATAGCCAAACTTGCGATTTTCATTTCCGAAATGCTGTTTTCGGTTCAAAAGAGACAATAAATTATTAGCCATAATCAAAGATATATTTAGTATATTTGTTGTTGGTGAAAAAGGCTCTTAAGATATTCTGGAGTATAATTGTGGCGGTGGCTTCGCTGCTGTTCGCCTGCTGGATTCTGTTGCAGACCCCGGCGGTCCAGACTTTTGTTGCCAGAAAGGTTGTAGGGTCGCTGGACGGGATCATCAACGGACGGATCGAGTTCTCGAAAATCCACATCAAACCATTCACAGCCTTGGTTATCAAGGATGTGGCGCTGATTGACAACGAGCCTGTCACCGACTGGGCCGGCGATAAAGTTGACACCATCGCCAATGCGGAGTCCATCGTGGTGACGTTGTCCCTCAAGGGATTACGGAACGACGGAACGATCCACATCAAAAGGCTAAGCGTCAACGACGGATCATTCTCTCTCGCAAAGGACGAGCGCGGAAGCAACATCAGCCGTTTCATCAAAAAGCCTGACGAAAAGAAAGAGAAAAAACCGATGTCGCTGGAGATCAGCGCAGACAGGATCAACATCAAAAATTTCAGATTCAGACTTCTGAACCTTGTCAACGACAGTCCTTTACGTGAATATGGCATCGATTGGAAGAATCTGGATGTGACCGCGCATATTCTTCAGGCGCACGACATCAGATTCCTCGGCGGGCGGATCGAAGGTACGGTAGAGAACCTGAAAGCCACAGAGAGAAGCGGCTACGACATTCTGGCGATGTCCGGAAAGACAACCATCGAGAAAGGCAATACCCTCATCCGAAACCTTCACCTGCTGGACACGTGGTCGGACATAAAGATGACTGAATATTCAATGGAATATGACAGCATTCGTTCATTTTCACACTACCTGGATGAGGTCAGAATGACAGGCAGAATATTCAGCAGCAGGGTTGACTTCAAAAGCATCTCCTATTTCGCGCCTTCCCTGCGCAGGATGAATTCCGTCATCAATGTCAAGAGCGCCGATGTCAGCGGCCCGGTCAGCGATCTGGTCATAGGGAAATTCGACTTCTCCGAGACCTATAGCGGAGTCTCCGGAAAAATTGACGGAAGGCTGTCCAGACTTCCGAAAGTCAATGATATGCTGATGGATTTCGATGTCGATGGTCTTGGGTTCACATCCGACGGGCTCGGAACATTCATCCGTGGATTCGCTCCAAGCGCCAGGATTGACCTGTCCAAATTCGCACCCGACACACGGTTGACATTCGACGGAAGCGCGAAAGGAACGCTCAACAAATTGAAAGTCAAAGGGAAGATCTCATCCCCTATTGGTTCCGTCACAGCGGATGCGGACATCAGAAACCTGATTGACAAGAGAAAGACTATGGGATTCGGCGGGAATATCTCAACCCGTAACCTCAACATAGGAAAAGTGGCAGGGGTGAAGCAGCTCGGAGAGCTCACTATGCGAGGAACGATGGATATGACTCTCGGGAAAGGTCAGACCAGCCTGCGGATTGATTCCCTGCTTGTGGACAAGATGTCAGCCCTTGGTTACGACTACTCCAACATAGCGGCCGCGGGAACATATTCAGACAACGCTTTCGACGGTCGCATCGTCTGCAGCGACCCGAACCTGAATTTCCTGTTCCAAGGCTTGTTCACGCTTTCGGACAAAACCAGAAACGGTCTGTATAAGTTCTATGCGTCAATAGGTTACGCTGACCTGCACGCGCTGAAACTGGATAAACGGGAAAACTCCAAGATCTCCGGCCGCGTCAACGCCAACTATATGAACATCAGCCGTGGAGACCTGATCGGAGACCTTGACATACTCGGGCTGACCCTGGAGAATGACCAAGGCTGGCACGAAATCGGTGACATCTGCGTCAAGTCGCATTCCAACAACAACGTCAACCGTGTTAACATCACGTCCAGCTTCGTCAATGGCGATTACACCGGCACCAAGCCATTCACCGGACTGATCAAAGACGTTCAGAGCCTTACAGTGCAAAGGGAACTGCCTGCCCTGTACAAAGGAAAAATACCGGAATGGAAAGGTGATGAATATGACCTCGGGCTCGACATCGGTGACGCAAGGGACATCCTTTCGTTCGTCAAACCAGGATTGTACGTGGCCCAAGGCACGAAAATACGCCTGAATGTCGCCAAGGACGGGAACGTGACCGCCTCTGTAAAATCACCAAGAATCGCTCTTGGCAAGAATTATCTCAAAGACGTTGACCTTGCTATGGACAACAAGGACAGCAGCCTCAACGCCATCGCAGGATTCTCAGCGATCTCCGTGTCAGGACTCAGTCTGCTGAAAGACAACCTGATGCTCTATGCCAAAGACAATGGTTTCGGCGCAGGATTCACCTACGACAACGACACGGATCTCGCCAACAAAGGTGAGCTCTATCTCTCCGGCAATCTCGGACGGGAACACAACGGCGACCTGACCATCCACGGACGCACACTGCCTTCCTACATCTGGTACGACGACGCTGCCTGGGATGTGACGGAATCAGCCATCGACATCATCGGCAAGGACATAAAGGTTGACAATCTCGTGGCAAGATGCGCAGACCAATCAGTGAAGGTCAACGGAGGATATTCGTTCACAAAGAAAGACACGCTTTCGGTGAATCTCGTTAAGTTCGACCTCGGGCTGCTGAACAAGTTCCTCGGCGACAGTTTCGGGATTTCCGGACTCGCCACGGGGCACGCCATCATCTCATCTCCGTGGAACGGCAACGCCGGGATGATGATGAACCTCACCTCCGATTCCACTGAAGTGGCCGGACAGCGGATGGGGACACTACGCTTGGCTGGCTCGCTGGACGATGGCAAGATGCGGTTCCTCGCCAAGAATGACATTGACGGAGCCAGGACCTTGGATGTCGCCGGAGACTATTTCCTGAAAGACCGTGGCATCAACGCCACCGCGATACTCAACGGACTGAATGTTGGCTACATAGCTCCGGTTCTCAAATCCGTTTTCAGCGAAATGGGAGGCACGATGAGCGGAAAGGTGAATGTCAACGGAAGCCTTGACAATCTGTCGGTCTCCAGCGAGGGCACAAGATTCGATGATGTCCTTCTAAGGGTCGGATTCACAAATGTGGCGTACTACGCCAACGGGCCGTTCTCCGTGACGGACAAGGGCCTTTTCTTCGACGATGTCACAATCAAAGACCGGTACGACGGCACGGGAAGGATTTCAGGCGGACTGTTGTTCGACAGACTAAAGGATTTCAGAATGGACTCGAAGATCACTATGAACAGGATGGAAGCCATCGATATGACAGAGGCCGACAACCAAGCCTTCTATGGCCATCTGTTCGCCAGCGGGGATGTTCTGATCAAAGGTCCGTTCGAGGCTATCCTGCTGGACATCAACGCCAGGACTGACAAGAACGGACGCATACATATTCCTATAGACAAGGCCTCGAATGACGGGAAGAATGACCTGTTGACGTTCAAGCAGGCCTTCAAGGAGGTCTATATCGATCCGTATGACGCGATGATGAACAATCTGGTCGAGCGGAGAGGCAAAGGCAGCGACTTCGGACTGAAGCTCAGGGTTGACGCTAACCAAGGCACTGAGGCCTATGTGGAGATAGACCGGTCGGCCGGCAATGTACTGAACGGCCGTGGACGAGGCACGATAGACATCGAGGTACGTCCCGGCAGGGATCTGTTCACCATCAACGGAGACTACACCCTCCAATCAGGTAATTTCCATTTCAACGCTATGGACATCGCCAAGAGGGATTTCACCATCTCGGACGGCAGTTCGATCCGGTTCAACGGAGATGTGATGGACAGTGATCTGAACATCAATGGAATATATTCAACAAAAGCTTCGGTGGCCACCCTTATCGCCGACACGACCTCCGTCTCAGCGCGAAGGGTAGTGAACTGCGGCATCGGAGTGTCCGGAAAGATGCGCGAGCCGAAACTCTCATTCTCCATTGATGTCCCGGATCTAGACCCGACCACAAAATCAAGGGTTCAAAGCGCATTGAACACGGACGACAAGGTCCAGCGCCAGTTCCTTTCCCTCCTGATCTCCGGCAGTTTTATGCCTGACGAGCAGTCCGGTGTCGTGAACAACAGCAATATGCTCTACTCCAACGTCGCAGAGATTATGGCCGGCCAGCTCAACAACATCCTTCAGAAACTGGATATCCCGCTGGACCTTGGGCTGAACTACCAGTCCAGCGAAAGTGGCACGAACATATTCGATGTCGCCGTCTCGACGCAACTCTTCAACAACAGGGTGATAGTCAACGGCAACGTCGGGAACAGGGAATATAACAACTCATCCTCGTCCGGAGCCGATGTGGTCGGCAATCTTGACATAGAGATCAAGCTGGACAAGTCAGGACAGTTGAGAATGAACATCTTCTCCCATTCGGCGGATGACTACACAAATTACCTTGACAACACCCAAAGGAGCGGAGTCGGCATAGCTTACCAAAGGGAGTTCAACACCTTCAAGGAGTTCATCCGCAATTTGTTCACCAGCAGGAAGAAACGCGAGCAAAGGGCCGCTGCCGAAGCCGGAGTCAAAGAAATGAAGCGAATCTCGATTCCTCGAAACTCCGTGGACGCCAAAGGCTCGCAGGAATATCCAGAAAAAGCAAATAATTAATATTCAAGAATATGATAACAAACATCGCATTGGTAGCCCACGACTCCAGAAAGCAGGAGCTGTTGGATTGGGTACGTTACAACGCAGGTTCCCTTAAACACAGCCATCTTTTCTGCACCGGCACGACCGGCCGCCTTGTCTCAGAGGCTCTGACCGAGAAGCTTGGTCCGGAAGCGCCGTCGGTTGTGTGTATGCTCAGCGGCCCTCTCGGCGGAGACTTCGAGATCGGCGGAATGATCGCCGAAGGTAAGATCGATATGCTTGTCTTCTTCTGTGACAACCTGATTATGCAGGGACATCAGAACGATGTGATGGGTCTTACTCGTCTGGCATCTTTGTACAACATTCCGTTCGCCACCAACCGCAGCACAGCGGACTTCATCATCTCATCTCCTCTCTACACCAGCGAGCACTACAAGCGCATCATCCCGAGTTGCATCGATTCTTACAAAAACCGTAAGCTTTAGGCCAAGCACCTAACGCCTCACCTCCAAAGTGTCCGAGTCCGCCAGCACATCCAGCCGCGAAGGTTCAATCACCACCACCATAGCCGGATGAACGCCTTTGACGAACTCGTTAAGGTTTTTGTTGTCCAGACGTAGGGTAAGTGGGACAATATTCAGGGAAAATTACTATTTTTGATGAACGTGGGAACGATGGCCTGATGGCAGGACATTTGGAGTGATGGTCCCACGAGGTGTAAAACGGACTTGCTATGGACACGATTCATCAGAGATTTCCCCAGTACGATGAGAGCGGACAGGCTCTCATCGACAAGGCTTACGCCATTGCTTCGGCGGCGCTGGCTGACGAGACTCGGGGCAACGGGCATCCATTTATCGAACATCCTATCAATGTGGCGCTCATCGCGGCTGACGAGATCGGACTGCCAGCGGACTGCGTGGCGGCGGTGTTCCTGCACGAGGCGACCAGAAAGCATCCGGAGATTGATTTGCGGGCGGAAAGGCCTTTGGATGGTACGGCCCTTCGACAAGTTCAGGGACCGGAATTGAAAGGGGGCTTTCCGGAGGATGTTTACAAGATGGTGGAGGGGTTGAACAAGATCGCCACGATCAAGCCTAAGGACACACGGCTGGAGGCCGAGAGCTACAAGAAACTGATCGTGCAGTACTCGACCGACCCACGCGTGACAGTCCTGAAGATAGCCGACAGGTTGGAGGTAATGAGGCATCTGGAGATGTTCCCGAAGGCCTCCAGAGAGAAGAAGATTCTGGAGACGCTGATGCTCTACATTCCTCTGGCGCATCAACTTGGACTTTACAACATCAAGAGCGAGATGGAGGACATCTACTTCCGTTTCGCCGAGCCGGAGCAGTACCGTGCCATCACCAACAAGCTGAAAGCCACGGAAAGAGACCGCATCAGGCTGACCGAGGAGTTTATCGAACCACTCAAGAAGACCCTTTCCGACGACGGAATCCACTACAAACTGAAGATCAGGACCAAGACGGCATATTCAATCTGGCGGAAGATGCAGAAGCAGAAGGTGCCGTTCGAGGGGGTATATGACGTCTTCGCCATCCGCTTCATCATCGACTGCGAGCCTGACGCAAAGACAGAGAAGGACCTCTGCTGGAAAGTCTATTCCTACGTGACCGAGGAATATGAGGCCGACACGAAGCGGCTGCGCGACTGGGTGACAAACCCCAAGCCTAATGGCTACGAGTCCCTGCACATCACGGTAAAGAACAAGAGCGGGGCCTACATAGAGGTCCAGATCAGGACAAAGAGGATGGACGACGAGGCGGAGAACGGACAGGCCTCGCATTGGTCCTACAAGGGAATCAAGCACGAGGCGCAACTGGACAAATGGCTGACCTCCGTGCGTTACGCCCTTGAGCATCCGCACGAGGGCAGTCCGGACGAGCTTCCGCAACCGCCTTCCAAGGAGATATTCGTGTTCACCCCGTCCGGAGAGCTTAGGATTCTGCCGGTCGGAGCCACCGTACTGGACTTCGCCTTTAATATTCATTCAGGGCTTGGGGTGCGCTGCGCCGGCGGCCGGATCAACGGCAAGGCGGTGTCAATCAGGGAGAAACTCAAGACGGGAGATGTCGTGGACATTATGTCCGGCAAGAACCAGAAGCCGTCCTCCGACTGGCTGAACTTCGTCGTGACCTCCAAGGCGCGCAACCGCATCAAGCAGGAGCTCAACGAGGAGGAATATAAGAAAGCGGCCCAAGGGAAGGAACTTCTGGGAAGGCGTCTGAAAAACTGGAAGCTGGAGCTTCCGGACGATGTCGTGGCCGAGCTGCTGAAAAGGCTTAAATACAACACCCTCAATTCGTTCTACGCCGCGGTTGCTGACGGTGATGTCGATGTGAACGATGTGAAGAACTACATACTCGACAGGGACAGGATAGCGGCGGAGGCCATAGAGGCGGCGAGGGAGGCCGAGGCGGAAAGGATCGAGACAAGGTCGGCGGACTGGGGGAACAGGCATTCATCGGATGACATCCTGGTGCTCAACGCGCGGGATCTCAAAGGGTTGGACTACAAGATGTCCAAGTGCTGCCATCCGGTGTTCGGGGACGATGTGTTCGGGTTCGTGACAAGGACCGAGGGCATCAAGATCCATAGGATATCCTGCCCGAACGCGGCGCGACTCATCAGCGCCTATCCATACAGGATCCAGAAAGTAAAGTGGGCGGACTCCCCTGCCGGAGGCAGTTTCCAAAGCTCGCTGAAGATCATCGCGGATATGGAGTCATCGGTGATCGGTCAGATCACGGAGATCGTGAACACGTTCAAGG
>CAVKYA010000117.1:0-7544 GCA_963660255.1 Bacteroidaceae bacterium
CACGGCCATAAAACAGACTGCAAATTTATGCAAAATCCCCCAATCCGCAAAATATATTCATCAGTTCTGGGCAGCGCTGCCTTTTCGCCAGAGACGGGACATGTCCTCAAGGGTCTTGCCTTTGGTCTCGGGGACGAGGCGCCAGACGAAGATGGCGGCGATGACGCAGATGGTGCCGTAGAGGCCGTAGGTGAACCAGTGGCCGAAATCATCGCCGGCGGTGAGGTGCATATTGAACATAGGCACGAAAGTCGAGCTGACGATGAAGTTGAAGATCCACTGGAAGGCAACGGCGATGGCAACGGCGGCTCCACGGATGGTGTTCGGGAATATCTCGGCTATGAGCACCCAGCAGATCGGACCCCAGCTGAACATAAATGACGCGCTGTAAACCATTATGCTTATCATCGTCACGAAGCTCAAGGCCTCGTTGCCGAAAGTCAAGGCGACACCGAAAGCGCCTATGCCCATTCCAATCGAACCGCAGATGAGAAGCGGACGGCGGCCCCATTTCTCGACGGTAAACACAGCGAGAAGGGTGAACGCGATGTTCACGACTCCCATGATCACGGTCTGCACCATAGGGTTGCTCATACCCATATCCTGAAATATTCTCGGAGCATAGTAGAGAACCGCGTTGATGCCGACAGCCTGCTGGAAGACGCTGAGCATGATGCCGATGAATATGCACATAAAGCCGTAGGAGAAGAGTTTCTCCTTCTTCTCGGTGAGCGTTCCCTGAATGTCGGCGAGGATCTCCTTAGCCTTTCCGAGACCGTTGATCCTGGCCAGAACCCCAAGGGCCTTGTCCTGACGGCCGGTCATCACAAGATAACGCGGAGTCTCAGGAACGAAGCAGATGAGAATCGAGAACAGTGCTGCCGGAACACACTCGGAACCAAACATATAGCGCCATCCGGTCTCGATTGTCCACTGCGCGTCCAAAGCGTTGGCGATCGCCCCGGCGGCATCGTAGATCGGGTTGGCGTGGCTTCCGAGAATCAAAAGGTTCACGAAATAGACCACAAGCTGGCCGAAGATGATCGCGAACTGGTTCCAGCTCACAAGCATTCCTCGAATGTTGCTCGGAGCGACCTCGCCGATGTACATCGGACAGATGGCCGAGGCTATTCCGACACCGATTCCGCCAAGTACCCTATAGAGGTTAAATACCCAAAGAAGGGTGAGTGACGGTTTGCCGACCGGCAGGATTCCGTACATCTCCGGGCACATACTGCCCCACGCCGAGATGAAGAAGCATATTCCCGCGATTATCAGGGAACGCTTGCGGCCGAGCCTTGTGGCGAAAAGTCCCGAAAGGGCACTTCCGATGACGCAGCCGATAAGGGCGCTGGAGGAAGTGAACCCGTGCAGGAAATTCGTGTAGGTGAAGTCCGTGGCTCCCCTAAAAAAAGCCTCAAGACCTTTCTCCGCACCGGAGATGACCGCTGTGTCGTAACCGAACAGCAGTCCTCCCAGCACGGCGACCAATACTATTGAAAACAAATAGGCACGGCTGCCTTTTTCAGGACAGTCCATCGCTTATTTGCTGTAGATGTTGACCAAAGTCTCGTAAAGCTCCTGCTGACCGCTGGTCTGCTTAGGCTCTCCGTGCTCCTTGGCATAGGAAACGAGCTCCTCAAGGGACATATTCCCTTCCTCGAAACGCTTGCCCTCTCCGGAATCAAACGAAGCATAGCGAGCCTTGACCATCTCAGGAATAGGGGATTCCTCAACAATGGCGGCGGCGTTCAGAAGAGCGCGGGCCATAGAATCCATACCACAGATGTGGGCGATGAATATGTCCTCAGGGTTGGTGGAGTTCCTTCTCAGCTTGGCATCGAAGTTTGATCCACCGTTGCCAAGACCGCCGTTGCGGATGATCTGGAGCATCGCCTGGGTGAGTTCAAAGAGATCAACCGGGAACTGGTCGGTGTCCCAACCGTTCTGGGCATCACCTCTGTTCGCGTCGATGGAGCCGAGCATTCCGTTATCGACAGCCACGGCGAGCTCGTGCTCGAAGGTGTGGCCGGCCAGAGTGGCGTGGTTCACCTCGATGTTGACCTTGAAATCCTTGTCGAGTCCGTGGGCGCGGAGGAATCCGATGACGGTCTCGGTGTCCACATCGTACTGATGCTTGGTAGGTTCCATCGGCTTAGGCTCGATGAGGAACGTACCCTTGAAGCCGTTGGCACGGGCATAGTCACGGGCGGCCTTGAGCATCTGGGCGAGATGGTCCTTTTCCCTCTGCATCTGGGTGTTAAGAAGGCTCATGTAGCCCTCTCGGCCTCCCCAGAACACATAGTTCGTACCTCCAAGCTTGATCGTCGCGTCGATCGCGTTCTTGATCTGCACGGCGGCACGGGCGACAACATCGAAGTCAGGGTTCGTGGCGGCACCGTTCATGTACCTTCTGTGGCCGAACACGTTGGCGGTTCCCCAAAGGAGCTTGATGTCGGTTCCCTTCATTTTCTCAAGGGCATAGTCGGTGATGGCCTTCATGCGGGCCTCATATTCCTCGATGGTCGGGGCCTCCTCGATGAGATCCACATCGTGGAAGCAGAAGTACTCGATACCCAGCTTGTCCATGATCTCGAAGCCGGCGTCCATCTTGTCCTTCGCCCTCTGGAGAGGATCGGCAGCCTTGTCCCACCCATAGTCTCTGGTCTGGCCGCCGAACTGGTCGCCGCTCGCCTGACCAAGCGTGTGCCACCAAGCCATCGCGAACTTGAGCCAGTCCTTCATCTTCTTTCCAAGGACAACTCTCTCAGCGTCATAATAATGGAACGCCATCGGATTTCTGCTTTCCGCACCCTCGAACGGAATCTTACCGATCTGAGGAAAATACTCTTTTGCCATAGTTAAATCAATTATTAGTTAATAAGTCATACAGTCTTTTCAAGTTCATCCTTCCAACGGGCGTATGCCTCAGCGTAAGCCTCTCTGTCAGAAGGCTCGATCACAGCTAGACGCTCAAGCGTGGAGAAGGCCTCATCGCTGTCTTTGAATATTCCCGCGCCCATTCCCGCGCCTTTGGCCGCTCCCACAGAACCGTCCGTGTCGTGGAGCTCTATCGTCGCTCCGGTCACTCCGGCGAGAGTGTCACGGAACACCGGACTCAGGAACATGTTCGCGTTGCCTGCGTGTATAACACTGACATTCATCCCCATAGCGGACATTATGTCCATTCCGTACTTGAATGAGAACGCGACACCTTCCTGCGCTGCCCTGACGAGATGTTTCCAACTGTGGACATTGAAATTAAGCCCGGAGAAACGGCATCCGACCTCCTTGTTGCCGAACATCCTCTCGGCTCCGTTTCCGAACGGAGAGATCATCACGCCCTCACTTCCGATCGGAACGCCGGCAGCGATGTCATTCATCTCGGAATAGGATATTCCCTGAGGAATCACATTCCTGCGCACCCAAGAGTTAAGGATTCCTGTTCCGTTGACACACAGCAGGATTCCGAGCCGTGGAGCCTCAGCGGTGTGGTTCACGTGGGCGAACGTGTTGACCCTCGACTGCGGATCGTAGCCATATTCCCCGTTCACCCCATAGACGACTCCGGATGTTCCGGCCGTGGCGGCGACATCACCAGGATCGAATACATTCAGGGACAGCGCGTTGTTCGGCTGGTCCCCTGCCCTGTAAGAGATAGGGATCCCAGCCTCAAGGCCGAGCTCCGAGGCAGCCGAAGCGGTGAGTCTCCCCTGCTCCGAGAACGTCGGGACAATCCTCGGCAGAATCTTCTCATCGAATCCGAACCAGTCCATCAGGAATGAGGCCGGACGGTTCTTCTTGAAATCCCAGAACATTCCCTCGGACAGGCCACCGACGGTCGTGCAAGCTTCCCCGGTCAGTTTCAAGGCGATGTAATCACCTGGCAGCATTATCTTGTCGATGCGGTCGAAGATCTCCGGCTCGTTTTCCTTGACCCAAGCCAGTTTGGCGGCGGTGAAATTACCAGGAGAGTTAAGCAGGTGACTCAGACATTTTTCGGAACCGATACCCTTAAAAGCGGCCTCTCCATAAGACACAGCCCTTGAGTCACACCAGATTATGGCGTCACGGAGCGGCTCACCGTCCTTGCCGACACACACCAGGCCGTGCATCTGATAGGATATTCCAATAGCCTCAACCTTCACCTTCCCGGCCTTGGACAGCACTTCCGCCGTGGCAAGCTTGAGGTTGTCCCACCACATCCGGGGATCCTGCTCGGCCCATCCTATCTTTTTCGAGATGATAGGAGCCTCGCTTTTAGGATAGAACGCACTTTCCACACATTTGCCAGTGGCGACATCAACCAGACTGGCCTTGACGGACGAACTGCCCACATCGTAGCCAAGCAAACAACGGAATGTCATCATATTCTTGTCTTTTTGAATATCTTGGAGTCAAACTTATAGAATCTGGCGGCCCTGTGCGCCACGCCCTTTTCCTTCTCGACCAACGGCACGACATACGGCATCACGGCCAGTTTCTTGTAGAAGTTCCTCGCATCGATCTCATTGCCGGTAACGAACTGATAGACTTTCCGCAACTGCGAGACCGTGAACTTACGGGGTAGAAGCTTGAATATGCACTGCGGCTCCCCCACAGCGTACATACTAACATATTTCACAGCGTCGCGGATAATGATATTATGGTCAAAGGCAAGCGCCGGAACCTCTTCAAGCGGAACCCAGCACGCCTCGAACCCATCAGGGATGACCAAAGTCCTGTCGATTCTGACAAGAGCCACGTATGCCACAGTGACAATTCTCTCGACGACCTGGTTCTCGGTCATCTTTAGCCAATGCAGATCCTTCGGATCCTTCGTCCTGTCTTTTGATCCGAACGCCTTGAACTGTAGAAGCGGAATGTTCTTCAGCCCTGTCAGCTCGCCCAAGACCCTGGACGCGGCCTCGTCCAGATCCTCATCCATATAAATAAGGTTTCCCGGCAACTTCATATCCCGGAAGATCCGGCCATCCTCCTCTCCGCTTCTCCTGATGAGGAGAACATTCATCCTTTCTCCGTCAAATCCCAACACGACACAATCCACCGAGATGTGGTTGTTGGCCCTAGGCTGCGTATTTATGTCCGCAATCATTGTCGTTTCAGTGTCATTAATCGTTTCCGCAAATATAGAAAACAAAATTCCAAAACAAAAATTTTTCTTACATCATTACTAACAAACAATATACATATCATATTAATTACAATTACATCGCCTATGTTATAGTAATAGTTACAATAAGCCTGCAACCAAAAAAAAAGGCGCTTCCATCGTTCTGGAAACGCCTTGGTGACATAAATATATTTTCTCGCTACATTCCTTTCAACATACTAATGAAGGTCTCCATTCCTTTCGTGGCGACCTCACGGATGTGGGTGATGCGTGGATCATAGACCGCCACATCCTCGGGATCGATGAGGTAGATCGGAACTCCGTTGGAGGCGTAACGATAGAGTCCAGCGGCAGGATAGACGTTCAACGACGTGCCGACGATCAGCATTATGTCAGCGTCAGCGACGATGTCGATGGCCTTCTCAATGTTCGGGACGGCCTCGCCGAAGAAGACGATGTGCGGACGCAGCTGGCTGCCGTTCGGAGCCTTGTCCCCCAGATGAACCTCGTCGTAACCGATGTCGATGACCTCTTTCTCTGAATATGTCCGGTCATATTCCCCATCCTCGGGACGTACCTTTGTGGCCTCGCCGTGGAGGTGCAACACTCTTGTGCTACCCGCCCTTTCGTGCAGATTGTCAACGTTCTGGGTGATGACCGTCACTGAATATTCCTTCTCAAGATCGGCGATGGCGTAGTGGGCAGCGTTCGGCTTCACCTCGCTTAGCCTCTTGCGCAGACCATTGTAGAAATCCAGCACCATCCCCCGGTTGCGATACCAACCCTGAATCGACGCGACCTCCTCGGGATCATATTCACCCCACAGGCCATTGTTGCCTCTGAATGTGCTGAGTCCGCTCTCGGCACTCACTCCGGCACCTGTCAGAACGGCGATTTTCTTTTTCGCTGAGTTCATAGTCATTCCTCCGTTTCATCCTGCCGGCGGCATCAAAAGTCAGCGGCGAGATGGGATATTCGTAAATTATTGATTCTTTTTAAAATAGTAGTTTCTGAGCCAGTACTCGAACAGCGGGTCGAGGATCACCGGTTTAGCGTCCTCGCCGACGAAGGTAAGGATTTCCTTCTTCATCAGCGCGTCCTTGAGGCGGCGCACATTGGCGGACGAGTTCAAGGAATATTTTCGGATCACCTCCGCCGTGCTGAACTTGGAGTAGCCGTCGATGATTGCCTTGAGCAGACTCACCTGGAACGTCGTGAGGTCGTTCATCATCGAGATGAAGCGGCCGCGGTTGATAGCGATCACGGTCGCGAGGGCTTCCAGCAGGACCGGTTCCATAATGTATCCTTTCGACAAAGAGTCGCAGATGGACGTGAAATGGTTGATGTAGAAGAGGTTGCACTTAAAGAGACGGCACGCTCCGCTGATCAGGTCCCTGTCGATGACCTTGCCGCTCGCGAGGAAACCTTTGATGATGTGCTCCACAATCTCCCTCTCATCCACCTTGCTCAGTTTCAGACGGGTGGCGCGGCGGTAAAAGAAATGCCTCTTTATGAATATGTCCTCCATCGCGTTGACCTGAGAACCTATGAATATATAGGAGAACAACCTGATACCTTCAGCTTTCGCCCCGTCGATGACCTCTTCCATCAGCTTGAATATCCGTTCCCCGTCATCCGCAAGATCCACATTCTGGAACTCGTCGATGATGAGGTGCATTCTCTCTCCCTTCTCAGCGGAAAGGATGTACGGAAGCCTCAGCACCGCCTTCAGGTCATTCTCGTCCAGATCCCAGTTCGTCGATAGGATCGTGTCCCGGTCCGCGAAAGCCTTCCGGTCGAAGACGAAATGTGTTCCCTCAAGATATTTGGTGACTATCCGTTCATATTCATCAGGAGTGGAGGCCACAAGCCTTATCACAGCAGCGCCGAGCCTTTTGAGGAAAGTCTCTCCGTCCCTGATGTCAAGGGCGGTCATCTCACCGACCGTAAACATTCCCCCATCGACCTTCATCTTAGTGAACACCTGATGGACAAGGGATTTCTTTCCGGTTCCGAACGGCTCCCAGATCACGACGTTCTCACTCTGAGACAAGAGGTTACCGAGTATCGTGCAATCTTCCTTGCGGCCAATGAAGTGCTGTCCTGTCACATATTTATTGTACAAAAACGGGCTGTCCATCGAAATAACATTTTTGTTTTGACAAAATTAACATTTTTTTCCTATCTTTGCACCCGCTTTAGGAAGCGCTTGGAAATTTATCAGCAAGATTGCCGGAATATTCCCAAGTTTTAGAAAAAAAGGAGGTGGTAACAGCATTATGATCATAGTTCCTATCAAGGAAGGCGAGAACATCGAAAGGGCTCTGAAGAAATTCAAGAGGAAATTCGAGAAGACCGGTGCCATCCGCGAGCTTCGCGCCCGCAAGAACTTCGAGAAGCCTTCTGTAAAGAAGAGAGCCGCGAAGATGAA
>CAVKYA010000118.1:0-7544 GCA_963660255.1 Bacteroidaceae bacterium
TTCCACGGAGACCGGCCACTGTGTAGGCATCCCTCATCTGGGTAAGAGCGGCAACCGTAGCCTTGACAAGGTTGTGAGGGTTGGATGAACCCTTGGACTTTGCAAGGACATTCTGGATACCGGCTGACTCAAACACAGCACGCATAGCGCCACCGGCCTTGACACCGGTACCAGGAGCCGCAGGCTTCATAAACACTACGGAACCTCCGAACTTGGATTCCTGCTCGTGAGGAATTGTCGTGTTGATCACAGGGATCTTCACGAGGTTCTTCTTTGCGTCCTCGACACCTTTCGCGATGGCTGCTGTTACCTCATTGGCTTTTCCAAGACCATAACCAACAACGCCGTTCTCGTCACCCACAACCACAATAGCGGCAAAGCGGAAGTGACGACCACCCTTAGTAACCTTGGTTACTCTCTGGATGGCGACCAATCTGTCCTTTAATTCAAGATCAGATGTCTTTACTCTTTTAACATTTGTATTTGCCATAGTCTTTCAATTAGAAAATAAGGCCACCTTCACGGGCAGCGTCAGCCAAACTTTTAACCCTACCGTGATAGAGGTAACCTCCACGGTCAAAAGAGATCTTGGTGATTCCCTTCTCCTTGGCACGCTCGGCGATCGCCTTTCCGACAATGGCTGCCGCCTCGATTCCATTCTTGCCTTTGCACTCGGCGGCAAGAACCTTGTCGTTGGATGCGGCGGCCACGAGCGTCACGCCTTTCTGATCGTCCACAACCTGGACGTAGATCTGCTTGTTGCTTCTGAAGACAACCATTCTTGGCCTCTCAGCTGTTCCATTGACATGCTTACGGATGCGGTAATGGACTCTTCTTCTTCTTTCAATTCTATTCAATGCCATATCTATGTCCTCCTAATTATTTAGCTCCAGCAGTCTTACCGGCCTTGCGACGAAGCTGCTCGCCGGCGAACTTGATACCCTTGCCCTTGTAAGGTTCAGGCTTGCGGAGTGAACGGATCTTGGCCGCCACCTGTCCGATGAGCTGCTTGTCAACGCTCTTAAGAATGAGGACAGGATTCTCGCCCTTCTTTACATTAGGAACCTCAGCCTGGATCTCCGGAGCGAGCATAAGCTGCACATCGTGAGAGTAGCCGAGAGAGAAAGTCAGGAGCTGTCCCTGGGCGGTCACACGGTAACCTACACCGACGAATTCCTGCTTGGTCTGATACCCGGTGGAGACACCGACAACCATATTGTGCACGAGTGCGCGGTAAAGACCGTGCATCGAACGGTGCCTTGGCTGGTCGGTAGGGCGGGTGAACTTGATTTCATTATCCTCAACGGTGACCTTGATGTCCGGATCAACTTTCTGGCTCAACTCACCAAGAGGTCCTTTAACCTTCACAACGTTGCCAGGGAGAACTTCAACGCTCACCTTGTCCGGAAGGCTTACAGGCAATTTACCGATTCTTGACATTATTCTTTTCTTTAATCGTTAATAAACATAGCAAACAACCTCACCGCCGACATTCAGGTTCTTGGCCTCCTTGTCAGTGATGACGCCCTTTGAGGTGGAAAGAATCGCGATGCCGAGTCCGTTGAGAACCCTTGGCATATTCTCTACATCAGCGTAGACACGCATACCCGGAGTTGAAACTCGCTTGATTTTCTTGATCGCGGCCATCTTTGTCTGAGGATGGTACTTGAGAGCGATCTTGATGGTGTTGTAAGGGGTACCCTCAACAATCTTGTAGCTGAGGATGTAGCCCTTCTCACAAAGGATCTCTGTGATTGCGGCCTTCATCTTTGAGGAAGGGATCTCAACGATCTTCTTTCCTGCCAGATAGGCGTTGCGGATCCTTGTAAGATAATCTGCAATTGGATCAGTCATTGTTTTTTGATTTTTAAGATCGACGCCCCTGACGGGACGCCCGATATCCGATTGTTAATAAAATAATATGTTACTGTTACCAGCTAGCTTTCTTTACTCCCGGGATGAGACCGTTGCTGGCCATCTCACGGAACTGGATTCTGCTCAGACCAAAAGCTCTCATATAGCCCTTTGGACGGCCGGTGAGAGAACAACGGTTGTGCAGACGTACAGGAGAAGCGTTCTTTGGGAGCTTGTCAAGAGCGGCCCAATCTCCGGCTTCCTTAAGTGCCTGCCTTTTAGCGGCATATTTGGCAACCAGTTTCGCGCGCTTTACCTCGCGGGCCTTCATTGATTCTTTTGCCATATTCCTTAGTTATTATGTTTCTTGAAAGGCAGACCGAACGCGGCGAGGAGAGCGTGAGCCTCTTCGTCGGTCTTCGCTGTTGTGACGAAAGTGATTTCCATACCGTGGATTCTCGGGTTCTTGTCGATGTCCACCTCAGGGAAGATGATCTGCTCCTTGAGTCCGAGGGTGTAGTTTCCTCTGCCGTCCATCTTCTCGGCGATTCCGTTGAAGTCTCTGATTCGAGGGAGGGAGATGCGGATGAGCCTCTCAAGGAACTCATACATCTTCACGTCACGGAGAGTAACCTTCACTCCGATAGGCATACCCTTACGGAGACGGAAGTTGGAAACGTCCTTTCTTGAAGTGGTGAGAAGAGCCTTCTGACCTACGATCTTGCCGAGTTCCTCGGCTGCCTCCTCTACGAGTTTCTTGTCATTCGTGGCTTCGCCGATACCCTCGTTGATGGTGATCTTGACGAGCTTAGGAACCTGCATAACAGTCGTGTATGAGAACTGCTTCATCAGTTTCTCCACGATCTCCTCCTTGTAAACCTTCTTGAGGGAAGGAACATATCCCGCAGGAAGCGCCTGCGCTTCAGCCGGTTTGTTTGTAGCTTTCTTTGCCATAGTTACTTGATCTCCTCTCCTGATTTCTTAGCGTAGCGGATTTTCTTTCCGTCCACGAACTTGTAGCCCACTCTTGTCGGCTTGTTCTGGGCAGGGTCAATGAGCTGGACATTTGAAACGTGGATGCCCGCTTCCTGCTTTACGATGCCGCCCTGAGGCTGCTTAGCGTTTGGCTTTGTGTGCTTGCTGACAACGTTGACGCCTTCAACGATGACGCGATCCTTGGCTGGGATGACGGTCAGGACCTTTCCGGTCTTGCCCTTGTCGTTACCGGCATTCACATACACGGTGTCACCCTTCTTAATGTGTAACTTTTTCATAATTCTCAATGATTAAAGGACCTCCGGCGCCAGTGAAACAATCTTCATATAGTTCTCACGCAGCTCCCTGGCCACAGGGCCGAAGATACGTGTTCCGCGAAGCTCACCCGCGTTGTTCAGAAGAACGCACGCGTTGTCGTCGAAACGGATGTATGATCCGTCCGGTCTGCGGATTTCTTTCTTAGTACGGACAACGACAGCCTTGGAGACCGAACCCTTCTTAGCGTCGCCGCCAGGAAGAGCGCTCTTGATCGCGACTACGATCTGGTCGCCCACTGTCGCATATCTATGATGCGTACCGCCAAGCACACGGATGCAGAGGACCTCCTTTGCACCGCTGTTGTCGGCAACCTGTAAACGTGTTTCCTGCTGTATCATACTACTTAACTTTTTCTACGATTTCAACTAATCTCCACCTCTTGGTCTTGCTGAGAGGACGGGTTTCCATAATGCGCACGGTATCTCCCTCGCTGCACTCGTTCTTGTCATCCTGAGCGACGAACTTGGTGGTCTGCTTGATGAACTTACCGTAGAGAGGATGCTCCTTCTTGGTCTCGACCGCAACGATGATGGTCTTGTCCATCTTGTTGCTGACCACTACGCCGATTCTTTCCTTACGAAGATTTCTTTCCATAAGACTGATGATTATTTCTGTTCATTTTCTTTCTCAGCGAGGATAGTGAGCATACGAGCGATATCCTTTCTGACTTTCTTGAATTCCGATGTGTTCTCCAATGGAGAGATGGCGTGGTTGAGCTTCATCGTGTCAAGCCTGTTCTTTTCAACCTGGATGCGGTCCTGCAGATCTGCAATGGACATCTCGCGAACTTCAGATGTTTTCATTATTCCTTCTCCATTTATTATTCAACATAATCCCTGCGGACCACGAACTTGGTCGCGATAGGAAGCTTGTGGGCGGCGAGACGCATAGCCTCTTTCGCGATAGCGAGAGAAACGCCGTCAGCCTCGAAGATGATACGGCCCGGGGTCACAGGGGCGACGAATCCCTGAGGATCGCCCTTACCCTTACCCATACGGGTGTCCAGAGGCTTCTTGGTGAACGGCTTGACCGGGAAAATCCTGATCCAGATCTGCCCCTCACGGTTCATGCAACGTGAAATAGCCTGACGCGCGGACTCAATCTGCTGCGCTGTGATCCAGCAGTTCTCGAGGGTCTTGAGACCGAAGGAACCGAACGCGAGCTGGTTGCCCCTCTGGGCCATACCCTTCATCACGTTCTTTTGTTCTCTTCTGAACTTAGTTTTCTTTGGTTGTAACATTGCTGTACTACTTTAATAATTTCCAAATTCTCCAAAATCTATTGAATATCAGCGATTTACGCCATTACACCCTAGAATTTGGGACTGCAAAGTTAGCAAAAATTTATGGATTTCAAACATAATTTAAAAAAAATCTCAACTTTTTCGACCGCAAAAATGTGAAAAGAAATCGGTCATTTTCAAGACATTGGAGATATGATAAAAAAATATTTACCTTCGATTTCGACATCGGTTCGACCGGCCTATAAGCCCTCGTCATTATGGCACACTTTTTTCAAGAAACCTGTACCTTTGCATACCGGATAAAATGAAAAGGCTGATCGTATATCTGACCTGCGCACTGGCAGGGATTCTGACGGGGACAGGACTCTTCGCCGGACAGACAGGCGACGTGCCTCCGCAAAGTGACGGCAGGAGCCGCTCGGGCTATCTCGGCTACCGCGTTGAACACGGTGACACAGCCTACTACGACAGCATAGACCCCGCATGGATATTCCCAAAAGGCTACCGGGGCACAAAAAAAGACCTGAAAAAATACTACCGCCTGGTTTACAACTTCAACAAGGTTTACCCTTACGCCCTTCTGGCCAAAGACATGGAGGCGCAGGCGGAAAGACACATCTCACAGAACAGCCTCGGGCGCAGGAAAAAGGAAAAATACGTCACCCGGCTTCAGAAAGAGCTTCTGGACGCCTACGAGAAACCTCTCAGGAACATGACAATCTCGCAGGGGAAGCTTCTCATCAAACTGGTGGACAGAGAGATAGGGAAATCCTCATATTCAATCATAAAGGACTACAAAAACGGGATTTCCGCAGGCTTCTGGCAGGGAGTGGCCAAGGTTTTCGGACAGAACCTGAAGTCCCACTATGATCCCGCCGGGGAGGACAGGATGACCGAATATCTGGTCGAGAAATGGCAGCGGGGCGAGTTCGACGCCCTGTACTATTCGATATTCTGGGAAATGCCCAAGCACCCGGACATCGTGTCAAAGCAGATAAAGTTCGACGAGTGAGGCTTCATCCAATCCTTCAGGATGAGAAGCCGCGCGCCCGTCGGCAACGCAAGATCCTCGCTCACATGGAAATGCCCGAAAACAAAATAGTCTATGTGCCTGTGTGCTGAAAAATCCACGGCAAACTTGTACAGCGGCTCATCGGCTCCCCTGAAGACATATTCCCGGCTCTTGGCCACCCTGCTCTTCTTTGACCATCCTTTGCCGAAACGGAAGGCAAGATAAGGGTGAAGCAGACTGAACAGGCTCTGGAAGAACTTGTTCCGGAATCCCCAACGCATCAGCTTGTACCATATGTGCCCCGGCCCGAGCCCGTCGCCGTGACCAAGGCAGAAGACTTTCCCGCCGATTTCGGTGACGTATGGCTGCTGAAGAATCCTGATGCCGAGTTCCTCGAAATAGTGGAAGCACCAGATGTCGTGGTTCCCCTGGAAGAAACAGACTTCCACCCCGGCGTCCATCAGGCCGAGCAAGGCGGCGAACACCCTCGCGTACCCTTTCGGCACCACATCGTGGTACTCGTACCAGAAATCCCAGATGTCCCCAAGGAGGTACAACGTCCTTGTCCTGTCCTTGGGAACGCTTTCCAGAAATCTGACGAAACGGGCCTCCCTGTCGGCGGGGCCGTTCACATCCAACCCGAGATGGACATCAGAAACAAAGTAAACAAGCGTTCTGTCAGCCATGGCGCTCTATGATCCCTATGCGAAAATCAGAAGAAGCAGCGAGACCACAAGGCAGTAGAGGGCGAACCACGTCAGCCTGGCCTTCTTCACGAGCGCGATCATGACCTTGCAGGCGAGCAGTCCCGAAAGGAAAGCCGCGAGGAATCCGGCCACGAGACAAACCGGACTCAGACCTCCGCCAAGGACGGCGTCACCGGTGAGACTCTTGAGCAGATCCAGCAACTGTTCCCCGATGATAGGGACAAGAACCATCAGGAACGAGAACTGCGCCATCACCTCGCGCCTGACCCCGCAAAGCAGGCCCGTGGCGATGGTGGTGCCGGAGCGGGAAAGTCCGGGAGCCACGGCTGCGGCCTGGCCAAGCCCCACAGCAAGAGCCTGCCAGTAGGATATTCCGTTGCGGGCCGTGTTGGTGGAGACTGTCTCATTGCCACGCGCCGCCGATCTCCCCGAGATGTCCGAAAGGTAGAGGAGGACCGCAGTGATGACAAGGCACACCGCCACCGTGAACAGGCTGTCGGAGAACAAGGCCTCGACCTTGTCCTTGAAAAGCAGTCCGACAACCGCCACCGGAACCATGGACACGACTATCTTGAACACATAATCGGTCTCATCGTTGTACTTGAACTTGAACAGCCCGGCCAAAAGCCTGCATATCGGTTTCCAGAACACGATGATCGTGCTCAGCACCGTGGCCAGATGGACCGTCACCGTAAAATCCAGAAAACCTTCACCGTCAACGCCCAGCAAATCCCTTACTATCATAAGATGCCCGCTGGAACTTACCGGCAGGAACTCTGTCAGCCCCTGCACGATTCCCAAGAGGAGAGCCTGCAACCAGTTCATCGCCTATTCGTTTTCCGTGTTTTTCGGACGGCGCATTATCGCGACAATCTCGATGACAATCCCGCAGATGATAACAAGAGGCGCGGCCACGAGCCGGCGGAAATCGAACATCGCCCAATTGAAGCTGTCCGGATCCTTCGTCCCTCCTCCCATCATCAGCACGAAACCGGCCACCATCACGATAAGCCCCATAAGGAGCATCCGCAGACCCTTGCCTGTGATTGACATCTTGGTGTTATCTGACATATTCCTGAAAATTAATTGTTAGCAATACAGTTCATCCTTGGAGAGCGAGACAAGCCGCCCCACAACTAGCGCCGTGCTGACCACGCAGATCAGCACACCGGCCAGGACCTCGACTCCGATCACGACAAGGAGCAGATCCAGCCTGAACACCTCGAAAAGCCCGGCGAACTCGCTTCTGACGAAGAAAAGGATCCCGACAAGCATCAAGGTGGCCAGAAGGGCCGAGAAGAGCCCCTGGAACACCGCCTGGATCATGAACGGGGCGCGGATGAAAGACTTCGTGGCTCCCACCAGTTTCATCGTGTGGATAGTGAACCTGCGGGAGAACACATTAAGCCTCACC
>CAVKYA010000119.1:0-7510 GCA_963660255.1 Bacteroidaceae bacterium
GCAACGCTTTCCCGATGTAGCCACCGCTTCCTTCGTCCCCGAGGATAAACCCGAGCGAATCGATGTTGAGGGTCTCTTTCTCTCCATCGTACAGGCAGGAGTTCGTGCCTGTGCCAAGGATGGCGGCGAACCCTGCCTCATGGCCCAAAAGCGCTCTTGCGGCGCCTAACAGATCCATGGCCACGAAGACCTTTACGGCATTTGGAAAGACTCCGAGAAGAACTCCACGCATGAAATCGTAGTCGAGTTCGCTGACTCCTGCCCCGTAGAAGTACACTTCGTTGACTTCCGCTGTCGGAAATCCATCCGGGAGGTTTTTAAGAATGTCATGGCGGATCTCTTCTCCGGAGATGAAATTGGGATTGTATCCGAGACTTTTGAATCGTATGACGTCCGTACCGTCTTTCCGCACGCACGCCCAGTCGGTCTTCGTGGACCCTGAATCAGCTATAAGTATCATATTACTAATATATTTAAAAAGTTATTTTCTTATCTTATAACCAACATAGGCGTAGTAGAAGATGAATAGATAGCATGGAAGGCAGATCCAGTATGCTGCCTGATTCCCTATGCGGTCTTTAAGAAAACCGAAGATGAGCGGAATCAAGGCGCCACCTCCGAATGATGCCACAACCAGAGACGATCCGACTTTTGTGAAACGTCCGAGGTCGGTGATCGCGAGTGGCCAGATGGCAGGGTTCATGAGGGAACATGCGAGGGCGATGAAGGCCACGCACCAGATTGAGATCTTCGGGGGAGTCAGGACAATGAGAAGCGATCCCACAACCGCGACCCAGCAGCAGATCCTGAGCGCCTGGACCTGTGAGACGAGCTTTGGGATGAAAAGTATTCCAAGAATATATCCGAGCGCCATCCCGATGCTTGGCCAGATGGCATAGATCTGGGGTTCAGGAAGATGAAGGTAGTTGGCGTAATCAACCACTGACGAGAGCGCCAGAGTCTCGACACCTGTGTAGAAAAACATCGCCACCGCGCCAAGAATCAGATGCGGGAATTGCCAGATGGATGTCTTTCCAGCCGCGTAAGGACAGTCCGCCGCTTCATCCTCTCCTGCTGCTTTCACTTCCTCCAGAGGCGCGAAGATGACAAGGATTCCAAGGACGATGAATATTCCGATGATGATGAGGAATGGTCTGGTGACATCGGTAAGGAGGGCATCGTCAAGACTTTTCCCGATCAAGGTCGCGAGAAACACCGGCGCCGCGGCCCATGCGAGCGAATTGCATATTCCCATGACACTCATTCTTCTGGCTCCGCTTTCCATCGGCCCCAGGATTGTCACGTATGGGTTTATGGCTGCCTGAAGCACGGTGTTGGCTATTCCGCTGAGAAACGAGGCGAAGATGAACAGCCACAAGGCTCCGGCTCTGGCGGATGGAATGAAAAGGGAGAAGGCCAGCGCGAACAGAAAGAATGAGACGGACATGGTTTTCTTGTAGCCGATCTTTCCTATGACTTTGGCCGCCGGGTAGCTGAAGAACATGAAGGCGCAGAATGTGGAGGCGATGAGCAGGTAGGACTCTCCTGATGAGACTTCCAGCGTGGATTGCAGAAGCGGCATCAAGTAGCTGTTTATCCCTATCGCGAATCCGACGATGAAGAACATCGTTCCTATTATCGCCAGAGGCAGTGCGTAACCTTGTTTTCTTTTCATGATTGTCGCTGTCTTTAGAACGGGAGTTCACTGTACAGTCCGTTGAACGTCTTCATGCCTTTCCAGATTGGGTGTCCGAAAGTAGAGTTCTTGTTGGTGGCGTCGCAGATGAACCACTCCCCGTCAACAAAAATCTCAGGAATGACATGGCCGATGACGGAGCTGGAAAAATAGCATTGACCATGAATATACCTTGCCGGCAATCCGGCGGCACGACTCATGGCGATGATCGCGTGAGCCATGTCACAACAGTTGCCTCCTTTCGCTTTGATGGTGCCGACGGCTCCCTTTTTGGTGTTGTAATAATCCTCCCAAGTCCAGTTGTCTCTGGCGTAAGTGAATATTCCTTCGGCTTTTTCCCTGTCCGTGACCTTGCCTGAGATGGCTTCCTTCATCGTGGCTGTGACAAGCGGATCGTCAACCGGACAGTTGGCCGCGCTTCCAAGAAAGCCGGACCACCATGCGGACACCTTCCCGGGAAGGGCGAGGGTGTTCTTGTAGTGGTTCATTATCCTGGCCATGACCACCAGAGCCTGACGGAAGACAATATTCCCGACATATTCCTCATTGTCAGACTTGTAGTTGAGCTCCACCGTGGAGTCTCCGCTTCTGTCGTCTTTCCATGTCCTGGCGCCGAAGCTGCAATAGTTCGGGTACATCCCCTTGCCGGAGGCATATTCCCGCATCCGCCCGATCATCCATTTCACCGCGTCGAGGGAAATCTCATCCTGCTCGAAGGTGTTCCACTGCATGACACCACCCGCTGAATATTTCGGGATTTCCACATCGGGCCGCTCCTGCCAGGTGTCGGGGTAAGCCTCTATCAGCTCCAGAATGCCGCATGCCGCGGAGAAATACTTGGCTTGCGAATATGTTATGCCTTCCACATTGACGGACACGGGCATCTCGTCCGTCTCGGTGAAGGTGTCGTAGGCGTCCGAGATGGCTTTCAGGAACTCTCCGTTCCATGAGGTAGGCATGAATTCCTTGGGTGTGTCCTTTCCGTTGTCATCCTTGCCTTGTCCCGTGCAGGCGCCGCACATCAAAGAGAGAAGGCAGACAAGCGTCAGCGTAAGAATCTTTTTCATCGTTTGTTGTGTTTGATTGGCAGGCATAGGAACGGTCAGGCTCCTATGCCCGAAAAAGGAATTACTTTTCGTCACCGAACAGCTCGGTTCTGAAAATCTGATCCGTGCTGATGCCTTTGGCGTCTTCCAGCTTGTTGTCAAGCATGTACTGGAAGAAGAACGCGTAGGTGATGAGCGCTCTCATGGAGCATGCGCATCCATAGTAGCCATCGAGTCTTCCGATGTAGCCGCTCAGGTTGGAGATAGCGTTTTCGCTGCTGAGCACAAGCGCGAAGTTGACGTTTCTCATCGCGAAGTTGTCAAGCCAGTCGATCTTCACCTGACAGTGCTTCCCGTTCTCGTCGGAACCCATCACAAGGTGGCCGCCATTGTTCTTGGTCTCATTGTAAGGGCTGCTTGCCCATTTGAAAGCGTGTGTCTGAGGCAGTTCGGTTTCGGACATCTTCGCAGGTTCGCTGATCTCAGGGATGCTTCCGGCACCGTTCTTACTGGTCTGGTTTCCGTCATAGCCCCTGAGCAGAAGATAACACCTCAACGCAAGCTCGAAGACGTCGGCCGTGTTGTATTCCTTGCCGCCCACCGTGATCTTTGTGGTTGATGGAATATAATGGGCGTTCTCGACGTTGAACTCCTCATTCTCGCTTCCGGCTTCCGCCGGGGTCTCACCACTGATCATGTTGATCGTTCCAGTGGTCTTTTCCCAGATGTCGATCAATGTCACATACCGCTCGGCGAAATCCTTGATCGTCGTTCCTGTCGGAGGTACATAGGCCGCCTGTTTCACCTTGATGGCAAGGCCATCCTTGACATTGCCGCCCTTGATGGTGACTGAACCTTCGCGCGCCTCTCCTGTGTTTGCCTTGACCGTGATCTGGATCTCGGCAGGTGAGGCTGTCTCGCCTGACTCCGGGCTTGCGGTGATCCAGTCGGCGTCCGCCGTGGCGGTCCATGCTTTCTTGGCGACAAACTGTGCTTCGACGGTCTCACCTTCGGCTTTTGTCGTCACCTCAGTGGTCTTGAGCTCGATGTCCGGCATCTCGATTCCGTAGAAGTCATAGTCGAGTTTGATGCCCTTTACGGCGTCATAGACATTCTCGGTGATTCCGTTGTCCAGCAGGTGCTTATAGAATCTGCACAGAATGATGAACGAACGCATCGGGGAGATGATTCCACGGTAAGGAGGCATGACAAGCGAGCCGTCAGGATCCTCGTCGTAGTTCAGGAAGTTGCCGATGCACCCAAGATCCTGGGCTCTCTTGAGGAACCAAGGAAGGGTTCTGGCCATGAATCCGAGGTCGCAAGGCACATTGTCCGAGAAGTTGATGACACCGCAAGGCTCATCGGATTTCTCGTACCAAGGATATGACCCCCATGTCGCCCATTCGTCAGCGAGCGGAATCTTCTCGCTGAGACTCTTGCCGTTTCCGAGATTATGGACAGGAGTGTTTCTTTCTGTCTGTTTCAGGGCCGATCCTTCCTTGGTCACAAGATCGAGGAATCCCTTGGCCGCTATCACGAAACACTGCGCGGCTGTATATTCAGTGCCGGCCACTGTGATTGTGTGGTATGGCTGGTACTTGGGGTCGTATTGATCCTTGCCGTCGGTGTAGCCTCCACTGTAAGGAATAGGGATGAAATGCACGTTCTCCCACGCGCTGTTGTTGTCGGAACAGTGGCTGCCGTCCGCGCTGACCGTGCCGACGGTCTTCTGCCACACGTCGAGGTATGACACAAGCTGCTCGGCGAATCCTCTCAGCGTGGCTGAAGCGGAAAGATATTCAGTGGAGACGGATGAAGGCAGTCTGCCGTCGCTCTTGTAGGCGGCCACCGTGCGGGCTAATGTCACTATGGCTCTGTTGGTTGAGAACGCTATGGCCTGTCCGTTTCTGGTGAACAGGGTCTGGTTCGGAACCTGTCCTTTTTCCTGCATGGCCTGAAGCATTTTTGTGGCGATGGCGGCCACGCTTTCCTCTCCTGTCACAGCGATGCTTTCGGCGTCGTAGCTGTCCCTTTCAGGATGGTCCGCAGCCTTGTAGTTCAGCACATCGACGTCTCCTGATGTCTTCCCTGAAGTGAGGTTGGAGACCACCACGCACAGAGCCTGTTGGTATTGCGGCTGCGTGAGGCTCTTTCCGGCCACGTCCAAGGAAGTTGGCAGGGTTGTGGTTTTCTCCCATTCTGAATACATTGACGCGAACGCGCCTGTCAGATCCTGCTGCGAGATCGTCGCCACAGGCTTCACATCGGTATTGTTCTCCTTGCTGTCGCCATTGCAGGCCGAGAAAAGCCCGGTAAGAGCCATCAGTGAGACAAGGTAAATCCAAATTTTTTTCATAATGTTTGTGGTTTTAATAGTGTTATTGAGTTTGAATATTCATCATTTCATGTTGAAACCGGTCATGTCCGGGAATGTTCCGAGTCCGTAACGGAAGAGCACGATCCCTTTCGCCCGGCTGTCCTTATAGACCTCACAGTCTTTCATGATTCCATTCTCGTCCATCGGATAGACTTTGCTGTCATCCCCTTTGTAGGTGGTTGTTCCGGCCCAGCACTGCGCTCCGGCGGTGTTGTCGGCGAATTTGTTGGCCGCCCTCACGCATGCGGCGTCGTTGTAGCCGTAGGAATAGCGGTAAATCATCGGCATGAGGATGTGGATGTATTTCCCCATCTCATTCTGATCCTGCCCGTAATAATAGTGCGATTCGTTGTCGTCGGGCATCAGGGCCGCAGATGTGACAAGGCCCTCGTCATAACTGTCGCACAGCTCGCGCAGTTCCCGGCAGCATCTGGTCACGGCTCCCACAGCGTTCACTTCGGCTGATGGATTGTGCTTGTAGGCGGTTCCTCCGAACCGTATGTAGTCCAGATGAATGCCTTTCACTCCGTATTCCTCAATGTATTCTTTGGCGTTCCGTGAGATTTCCTCGAAGATTTCATCCTTGTACCGGTTGTTCTCATCGTCAATCGGGTTGATCCATCCCGATGAATTGTGGAAGCATTGGATCCATGCGTGCACTGTGATTCCGAGCTGTTCCGCCGCCTCGATAAATTCGGTTGTGGTCTTCCTTGCGGACGGATGGAAGGCTGCGTAGTTCAGGATGATGTGGTCGTAGCCTTTAGCTTTCAGAGCCTTCATCATAGCGTGATCATCGGCCATAAGGCTTGGCAGATGCGCTTTCCATGCCCAGAACGCGAAATGGCGTGTCTGTTCCAGGTCGAAAATGACATTCTCCTTGGCTTTGCTTGAATATGTAAGGTTCCTCCACTGAGAACCACCATCAGGGATTCTCTGGTAGCTCCCTCTCGTGGTCTGGGCTATGGGGCTTCCGAATGCCTCGCTTCTCGTGAAATCATCAACCGCCTTTCCGGAGGCTTTCCGGGCGAGTTTCAACTCGAACTCCGAGTCCGAGGCGATTCCCGTGACCAATGTCCCGTCCTCCGTTGACAGCACGAGCCTCTCACCGGATTCCAGCACTGTGCCGGACGGGGCGGTGTAGATGCATTTGCCGGAAAAGTACTGGTCAGTCAGGAACAACCCCAGTCCTGAGACATCGACACTTTCCGCTCCGGTGTTGAGGATCTCCACCCACGACTCCGCGTCGGCTGTCTGGTCGTGGGCGGCGATCTCGTTGATCACCACCCCTTTGAAGGCGTTGACATCGTCCTTCCCGTTTTCTGGCTTGCCGCATCCTCCATTTACAAACAGAGCTGTGATCAGAAATGAAATTATTATGC
This sequence comes from Bacteroidaceae bacterium, assembly GCA_963660255.1. Lineage (GTDB taxonomy): Bacteria > Bacteroidota > Bacteroidia > Bacteroidales > UBA932 > Cryptobacteroides. Next base: position 6,499 of record CAVKYA010000119.1, read on the forward strand.
TGTGTTCCATAGGTTAATTGACTTCCATTGGTTCTTTTTTCAAGACTCCCTCCTTGAGAAGCCCGGCTTCCGCTTCCGTAAGTCCTCCGTACTTTCTGATGGCGGCCTCACAGCTGTCGTAGTCCAAAGAAGGATTGCGCTCGACCATCGTGCGGGTAAGCCTGTCCACGACCTTGTTGTTGATCAGGTGCGCGTGAACCATCCTGTTTCCCTCGACACGTCCGAGCCTGCACATCACTGTCGTGCTGATCATGTCGCAGATGAGTTTTTGTGAGGTGCCGGACTTCATTCTGGTGCTTCCGGTGATGAATTCCGGACCTGTGAGCACCTCCACCGGATAGTCAGCGAATTTTGAGATGGGAGAGTCCGGATTGTTCACGAACGAGCCTGTCGGGATTCCATGCTCGTGGCATGCCTTGAGGGTCGCCAGCACGTACGGTGTGTTTCCGCTGGCCGAGATTCCCACGACGATGTCAGCCGGAGAGACACTCTTTTCAAGAAGGGTCTTCCAACCTTCCTCCACATCGTCTTCCTTCTCCTCAAGATCAAGCACCAGGTTCTCCACACCACCGGCAAGGACACACTGGATCATTTCCGGAGGCACTCCGTAGGTGTTCGGAATCTCCAGCATGTCCAGGACAGCCAGCTTGCCTCCGGTGCCGGCTCCGCAGTAGAACATCCGGCCTCCGTTCCTGATCTGGCGCTCTATCGCGCTCACCAACCTCTCAAGGTCAGGAAGCACCTTTTCGATCGCAAGAGGCACCTTCTTGTCCTCCTCATTGATTTCACGCAGCAGCTCGGCCACGCTTTTTTTCTCAAGATTGTCATGCAGCGACGGCTGCTCGGTAAGTCTTAATGTCATGATTATCAGATTTTATAAATATTTCTTGGTCTTTGCTTCACCAATGATTTTCCCGTTCCTGACTAGGACGGCTTTGACAGTCTGGGACCTGTTGATCACAAATGGCTCAGAGTACAACATCGACTGTGGCCCTGGCTCGCTTCCGTCCAG
>CAVKYA010000120.1:0-7410 GCA_963660255.1 Bacteroidaceae bacterium
TACGCCACATTGCAGGTCTGGAAAACCTTTTCTATGCACCTCGGCAAATTCAGCAGGCGGATCACATTTGACGACTTCGACGAAAACGGCCTCAACAAATTCATCCACTTCCTCCGAATCAAACAAAACCTCGAAGAGAAGACCGTCCAAAAGCAATACAATAACCTCAAATGGTTCCTGAACTGGGCCATCCGCAAAGGCTACTGCAAGGATGACACCGTGAATAAATACCGCCCGAAGTTCAAAGTGCTGGAAAAGCCGGTCATATTCCTCCGCAAAGAGGAACTCATAAAACTGTACAACTACAAGATTCCAGAAAGCGGCACGATGGTGGAATTATGCGATGCGGAAGGCAACAAATACCAGAAACGGGTCAACGAATCCGGAGCACTCGCCAAGACCCGTGACCTGTTCTGCTTCTGCTGCTTTACAAGCCTCCGCTACTCAGATATGGCAAACCTCCGCCGCTCCGACATCGAAAACAACACAATAACCGTTGTCACCCAGAAAACAAACGACCGGCTCACCATAGAACTGAACAGCTACGCACAGGCGATATTGAAAAAATACGAGACGGAAATATTCAAGGGCAACCTTGCGCTTCCGGTCATCTCAAACCAGAAGATGAACTACTACCTTAAAGACCTCTGCGAACTCTGCGGCTTCAATGAACTGATCTCCAGAACATTCTACCGCGCCGGACAAAAAGTTGAGGAACTCGTCCCTAAATATACACTCATCGGCACCCACGCCGGACGCAGGACATTCATCTGCTTCGCCCTCTCGCAAGGCATACCGCCGCAAGTCGTGATGAAATGGACCGGTCATTCCGACTACAAAGCGATGAAACCATACATAGACATCGCTGAGAAAGTCAAGGCCGAGCAGATGGCCGTCTTCGAAATGGGACTTAAAGACTAATGAATATGAGAAATCCGCGCAACACCAGAGACGGAAAAGAAGACAACGCCCGCTACCGCCTTCAGGTCAAAGCCCAAATCCTCAACAGAACGATAACCAACCTCGGACAAATCGACTGGCGACGCATCACCGACTGCTACAAGAACGAATCCCTTGAAGCATTCATCCATCTGTTCGACTTTGAAAACATCAACAACAAGACAGAATTCCTGCTAGCATTGATCGATAGTTGTCTGGATTCATTCAAGCCACATATCCAGAATGAATGCCCTTTGGACTGCCTCAACTATGGCGTCGAAGAAGCCGCATTCTATCGCTATGCCCAGAGCCTCCGTGAAAAGATTGAGCATTCCGATCGATACAACATCGCCGCAATCCTCGGCACCCCGAAGACAACCATTCCGCTGCCACCACAGTTGGACAACGACAAAGCCAGAGAATATCTGAGCCGACTCGTCCCTCAGTTCTGCAGCGAAGATCTTGACTGGAAAGACAAAACCAACAAGAGGAATATGGCGGAAGTAGCCTTTGTCCTCTCCGGCCTTCTCGATCTTGACAAAGGCGGCAGAATCTGCTGGAATGTGTTCGAGCGTCTATGGCACGTATCGAATCTTCGCCAAGCCTACGACAAGATGAATGGCAAGGCAATCTCGAAAACAATTGCCGACCTTTATTCAGAATACAAGAATCATTAGCCAACTTTCTGTCCATAAGTTAATTGCTAAGAACCACGCCTCAAAGACAATCCGATTGCAACCCTGACACAACCAGTTTGTAACCCGAATCCCACTTAATTCTCCTGAACTTTGCCACATCGGAAGCCGCAAGCGAAGTGACATTACTTGCGTGATGTTCCGAGTGGCAGAGGAGTTCGCTTGTCACCTTTCTCCGAAGCCGTAATTTTATAAAAATTCAAGATTATGGGAATCGGAATAGACACCCCGCTCTACTCACTGACGGTAGAAGAGTTCACGTCAATCATTGATGACCGGCTCAAAGCCGCATTGTCGCAGGACAACAATGAAGTACCGGAACAACCGGTAAAAGCTAACCATCGTCTGGTCTATGGCCTGAACGGAATCAGAAGTCTCTTTGGCTGCTCCCACGTCACGGCTCAGCGCTATAAGGACACGATAATAAAAGAAGCCGTCCGCCAGAACGGTCGTAAAATCGTTGTCGATGCGGATCTCGCACTTGAACTGTTCAACAAAAGAAGAAACGACAAATGAAACCAAGCGCAATGTCAGATAATCCTGCCACCTCAACAGAAAGCCTCCACCGGGAACTAACTCCGGTGGAAGCCATCCTCGCCGAAGTTGACAACGCCCGGAAAGCGCCTCGCCGAGTAGGACTTCTCTCCATCAAACCGGCAAACGCCTGGATAGAAGACAGCATCAACACCCCGGATCCGAAGACATATTTCAACGGCCTGATAGTCCAATATGAAAACACCGTCATATTCGCGTCAAGCAACGTCGGCAAATCCATCTTCGCCACCCAGATAGCCGAAGAGATTGCCCGAGAGGAAAAAGTCCTGTACCTTGACCTTGAACTCTCCGGCAAACAGTTCCAGATGCGCTATACCGACCCGGCCACAGGCTACCGCCACATATTCCCGGACAACTTCTCCAGAGCGGAGATAGACCCCGAACTCATTGTAGGCTCGGACCTTGAAGAAGAAATACTCGCATCCATAGAAGAGGCCGCCGTCCAAGGCACCCGTTTCTTCGTGGTTGACAACATAACGTTCATCTGCAACGACTCCGAGAAAGGTTCCACCGCCGGCAGCTTTATGATGAAACTGATCCGCCTCAAAAAGAAATACGCTCTCACAACCGTCATTATCGCCCACACGCCAAAACGTCGCGGCTATGAACCCATAACTCAGAATGACCTCGCCGGATCTGCCAAACTGATAAACTTCTTTGATGCCGGAATAGCCCTTGCCCGCAGTGCGAAAGACGGCAACCTCCGCTACCTCAAACAGGTCAAGGTCCGCACAGGCGGCTACCAATACGATGCCGACAATGTGATAGTCTATGACATCAATAAAGAGAACGGCTTCCTTCGCTTTGAGCAGCAAGGATTCGACCAAGAATGCCATCATCTTAGGAACGCCGAACCTGACGACGGCCTGAAATACATCGAGGACATCCTCAAACTGCAATCGCAGGGCAAATCCCTCCGGGACATCGCCCGAACCCTCGGCATCTCTCTCGGCAAAGTCCAACGCCAACTCAAGAAAGCCAAAGAGGAAAACATCACACTCGCATCATTCCGCACCGAAGAAGACACCGCTGTATCAGATGTATCGCACCCGATACAAACGATACACCCGATACAGCAATCCCAAGAAACAAGACTTCCGTTCAAAGACATCGACTGACAATGAAATACCGCTATCACCTTCTAAAATATGCCGGCATCAGAACCCGGCTCACCTGCCCATCCTGTGGACGCAAGCATTGCTTCGCCCCGTATGTCGATGAGGAAAACCGACCCTCCGACCCTGAAAAATACGGCCGCTGCGACCACGAATCCTCCTGCGGCTACTGTCTCTATCCACCGTCCGAACCCGATTGGAAAGAACCCCGGAAATACGACAGGCACAACTCTACGCCTCAACTGACAAGAACCACCGTAACACCCAAACAGGACGCACGGCCAATATGCACAATACCGATGACATTAGTCCGCAGAACTGTCCGCCTTCGTCCACAAAGCGACTTCATCACGTTCCTCCTCACACTGTTTGACACAGAGACAGTCAGGCAACTTGTCGATGAATATTACATCGGAGTGACCAGATCCGCCGACGCTATCTTCTATCAAATAGACTCGAAAGGACAATGCCGGACCGGCAAGGTGATGAAATACGACCCAGCCACCGGCCACCGTATCAAAGACCCCGAGGCGAAAACTCCAATCACCTGGATCCACTCCATCCTCAAACAACAGAATCTTCTCCCGAAAGAATGGGAACTTACACAATGCCTTTTCGGAAAACACCTCCTGAACAAATATCCGGACAAGCCCGTTGCTCTCGTTGAGGCCGAGAAGACCGCCATAATCTGCTCCGCCCTTATGCCCCAATGCGTTTGGGTGGCGGTAGGAGGAAAGACCCAGCTCGGAGACAAGGTCGAAATCCTGCAAGGTCGCACAGTCATAGCCTTCCCCGACACTGACGGCTACGAAAAATGGGTTCAGAAATGTGCCGAACGCCGACACCTGAATATTCAAGTGTCGGACTACCTCCAACGCACCGCCACAGAACAAGACAAGGCAATGGGAGCCGACATAGCGGATATCCTCATCCGTTGGAAGCAGAACAATGCCCCAAACTCAAAAGCATCCAATCCGGAGTCTCCACTCTTGAAAGAACTTCGGAAATATATCTCACCTGAATATCTCGATAACGTTATGGGACTGGTCGAAGATTTAGAATTGCATCTTACCGGCATCCACAAAATGCCAGATGATACGTAAGCCGAAGATTTTCACGTCATTTTACGTCAGGAGATGATTGAATGTAAATCCGTTTGACTACCTTTATCACACAAGTACAAAAGGGTAGAGGAGGCTGATTCAACTAAACCATAAAGTTGGACCTTAGAGATAGACGGGCTTGTATAGGGAGAGGCGAGCGTGATACCACCAATGAACCATCAGTGTGACCATCTGTAAACATCAACTAACAACATAATGGAATACGAAGCTAATATCTCGCCCGAACTGAAACTTCAGATACTATCACGGGATGCCTTCAAATGCACAAACTGTGCGGCAGGAGTTCCCGACATCTATCTTGGAGTCCAATCACTGTACCCAGGCCAACCTAATGAAAACCATCCCACCAATCTAAGAACCCTGTGTGTCTCCTGCCTCAACGCCTCGCAGGGCCGTCACATTATCGATTCCCTTAGTCTCATTGAAGAACGCAAAGCGCAGCTGGAACAAATGCTGTCCGAAAAATACGGCGACAGAATGTTCTTCAAACAACAAGCGAATGAGATAATCAAATATGTCAACAGCCTCCTCCGTCCCGACTTCCTGCTTGACCGAACCGACACATTCCGAATAGAGCGGACAGTCCACAGATTCGGATTCATAACAGTTCTCGAAGTCCTTGAAGATGCCTACTACGACAAGATTAAGATCAAGAACGGCATCATCACGCCAGAAAGCAAGATCCTGTTTGTGAGAGCGATTTCCGCATATTCATACATCAGTTGCCTCCCCGGCGTGGAACAGGCACAGAAGTATGTGGTCGGCGGCTGCCGGAAGCATTTCGGCAAGTCCTGTGAAAGCCAAGTCAAAGCACGTCTGCGCAATTATGTCGATTACCTCAAGAAATATGGTTACAACGAAGACTGGATAGAACACGACCTCCGTGAGGACGTAAGCCGCCACATCTGGAGCTACAATCGGATCTCAATCTTTGAACGCTGGCTCCTTAATCACTGCAAGGAACTTATTCTGGTCAAGTCCCCGAAAAGGCAGTAATACCTTGTTGCGCGACGTCATTTACTCTGCCATTTGCAGTGTCAAAATTGGCAGAGTAAAACTATGCTAAATTCGTGCGGATGCCGCTAGCACAAATCAGATGACTGTCCGTGAAATGGCTATGGCAATCAGTCGATTATCTGGACTATGCTAATTATAGTATGTTGATAACTTTAGTATATATTCATACTTTTGTCAAGTAAAGCAAGAACAACACTTAAAATGGATAAACAGCCTATTTTGCTGCACTTTGGCCAAAGCGTCCAACAGCACCGAAAGGCGCTTGGCCTATCGCAAGAACAGCTTGCGGACAGAGCCGGTGTTCACCGCACATACATCGGTATGATTGAACGTGCCGAAAAGAACATTACGCTTTGCAATATGGAGAAGATTGCGAAAGCATTGAATATTTCAATATGCGAATTACTTAATAACAAAGCGCTATGACTTATAACCCGGATTATTACAGAGACGGTAAAATGCGAATGGTACGTGGCAATGAGGAGGCCATCCATACATTCGCAACACAAGATGGAACGCTAATCGGTATGTTCCAAGGTAATAGAGGAGAAAACCCTGAACTTGATTTCCGGGTGAAGTATCTTAACCCTGGAGAGGACGCAAAGCCTGTCTTGCTGCCTCACGTTGACTGGATTGTGGACGTACTTCTTAAAGCACAACATTTTCCGGAAGAAATGAAGGCTATACTTGATTACTTCTCCTCATTCTATGATACGTGTACTCCGTTTAACTCTGTGGAAGAGCGTAGAGACTATGCACCAACATCATTGGAATATATTGAGCGAACCTATGCAAATGTTAATGTTCCTGGCACTTTGTCAATAGGTGGTCTGGCATTGATATTAGAACTTTTCTGCTTGTGTGAGAAACAGAATCAGGATGCTCATCAATTTAAATATTCCCTTGTTTGGACGAAAGAATGTATAGAAGGTAGAAAGAACTATCGAAACCTCTTGAACTTGGCAATCAATCATAGGGAATACTAGAACGGCAGCCCTGCACCATAATAAACAGGCGGCTCGCTGAGGACACGAATATCCTTATCCTCGAAGAGTTTAGCCTGTTTTTGCAGTTTCTCCAGATATTCAGTACGAAGAGACAAATTGTCAAGTTCTTCTCTTCGAGCTTTACTGATCTCCAGAAACTTATCCTCCATATCTATTCCCAAGAACCTGCGTCCAAGCAGGTTGGCTGCGATACCTGTCGTGCTACTGCCCGTGAATGGATCCAATACCCACGCTCCCGGTTCTGTAGAAGCCTGAATAATTCTCGAAAGTACACACAATGGCTTCTGTGTAGGATGCTTCCCGCACGATTTCTCCCATCGCGCTATAGCTGGAAGCGTCCACACATCACGCATCTGTGTACCACCATTTATTTCCTTCATCAACTCATAATTGAAGTAATGAGCGACTTTCTGCTCCTTCCGAGCCCAAAGGATATATTCAGCAGAGTACGTGAAATATCGGCACGAAAGGTTAGGTGGTGGATTGGTCTTCACCCAAGTAATGCAATTCAGAATCTTGAATCCAAGTTCCGTCAGACATCGTGCTATAGAAAAGATATTGTGGTAAGTTCCACTTACCCAGATTGTTCCGTTACTCTTTAACTTTTCACGGCAAGCCGAAAGCCAAGCCTTATCGAATAGGTAGTCTTCCTCAAATCCCTTAGATTTATCCCAGTCTCCTTTATTCACAGAAACCATTTTCCCGCTCTGAACGCTGATGCCCCCATTAGACAGGTGGTATGGTGGATCTGCGAAAATCATATCAAACTTGAACTCAAATTGAGACATAAGCTCGATACAATCTCCTTTAACCAAAGTGAAATCCTTATTCCAGGACTTGAAGAAGGGTGTAATCATTCTTGAATCAGCTTTGAAATAACGCCATCTTCCAAATCCTTGATATTATAGAGGTTCTCAAGGACATCAAAAGTCTCTTTCAGATTGTTCCGAGCATTTAC
>CAVKYA010000121.1:0-7367 GCA_963660255.1 Bacteroidaceae bacterium
AGCAAGCCTTCTTCACGGCAGGTCCCTTGTCCTTGTTCACGCAGGAGACGTACATCCTCATTCCGCGAGGGCCTTTTGCCCTGAGCTCGATGATGGACTTAGGGCAAGCCTTCACACAAGCACCACAAGCCGTACACTTTTCCTGATCCACGACCGGAAGCCCGGTCTCAGTATCCATCGAAAGGGCTCCGAACTGACAGGCGGCCACACAGTCCCCGCAGCCGAGACATCCGAACGCGCAGCCTGTGTCTCCGGCATAGAGGGCAGCCTTGACCTTGCATGAGGCCGTGCCGTCATATTCATTGGTCCTTGGTCTGGCGGCGCAGGTGCCACCGCAGCGCACCACAGCCACCATCGGTGCCTTCTCCTTGACCTCGTAGCCAAGAATCGCGGCAACCTTCTTCATTGTCTCATTGCCTCCGACAGGACAGAAGTTGTTGTCCAGATTCGGGGCCTTCACCGCAGCCTCGGCGAACGCGTGGCAGCCGGCGAAACCACAACCTCCGCAGTTCGCGCCAGGCATCGCCTTTTCAACCTCCTCGATGCGCGGATCCTCCTCAACCTTGAACCGCTGCGCGACAAGGTAGAGGGCCAACGCCAGCAGGAGGCCGAGCCCCGTGATGACTACGATGGTCCAGATGATTGTTGTTGTCATAAAGCCAAATAAAAGCTAATTAATTAGTTATTTCCTAATATAAAACACATACCCCTCCGCAAGACTGTTCCTGCAAAGGTAGAGTATGAGGTAATACACCGCGATCCCCCCGATCGAAGCCAGCCCGCAGACCAGCTCGCCGAGTCCAAATCCCGACAAAGATAACACTAAAATCAGTAATATCATCAAAGGAATCACATAAGATAGCAAGACCGCCTTGAGCCCCATCTTCCTGGCGAGGCAGACCTCCACCTCCTGACCTATTGAATATGCACGGTCACCATAGACTGGGACATCCACAATCTTCTTCTTAGATTCAGCCGCTCCGCAAAGCCCTGCCGCGTGACAGGCCGAGCAGGCGGACTCGGACACAATCTGAACCGAAACCTTGTCCTTCCCGACCGACACAACCTTGCCTTTATGTGAGACTTCCCCGGCTGCCATCCTATTCAATTATTGAAGAAAACGGATTCTTGAGTTCCGAACAACTCCGCAGACGGCCCTGCACCTGGCCGACCTTCAACGGAGCCGAAAACCAGACTGGGATCCTATTGTCGTCATCCGAGAACCATCCGTAAAGATCTGACTCGCCGGAGAACACCTCTCCGGAGACCACCTCGAAACTGAATTTCAGGCATCTGACGGTACCGATCCCGTCCACGTTCCTGTTTTCCTTGCCCAAATATCTGAAATGCAGGGTGTAAACATCATCGTCAACCGCGAAGGTCATCGGATAGTCCGCCCCTTCTGTCAGTTTCGTCACGTCAATGTTGCGAAGTACATAATACATCAATGGAATATCGTAAGTACACTTGTCCAACGGCAGCGTAGCTGAGAACTCGCCTTTCCTTGAATTGCTCAGCGAAGCATTAATGGTGCCGGTTCCGTCTGTCGTCCGATTGTAGGTGTAGAGATTCGTGCAGGTATATTTTCCCTCCCTGGCGAACCTCGTGAACTTCATCGGTTCCAGTCCGTCACGGGTGAACCAAGAGTCAAGTTCCTCCTTGACACGGAAGAATTTCTCGTAGAACTTCTGAGTCTTGCCCGTCAAAGAGGCGTGAAAGACTTTCCGGCCGTTCAGAATCGTGGTGTCCACCTTGAGCGTGGCCTGCGCCACATCCGCATTGATGATGCCCCATTTATAATGAAGTGTGAAAACCAACTTCTCGCCTCCCTTGAAAGCCAGACTCTCCTCGCTTAGTTTCTTTACCGGAATACATTTGCCCCCGCCGCCGGCGTATGCGGCTACAGACGACAGTATGAATATGGCGGCGAAAACGCCGAAGAGTCTTGTCGGTCTCATCAGAATTCAGTGTTATTGTCAAACTCGTTGTTCATCGCGGAATTCATCGCCGACTCGGTGCCGCCCATCGACTCTGCCACCGCGGTCAGAGACTCTCCCGGCTCCACGAAGCGAACCTGCTCCGCCTTGAACAGCATATCAATGTCACACACCTCACCGTTACGGTGCTTGGCGATGATGATCTGTGTGGTTTCCTTTCCTCCCGGTGTCTCGGCAAGTCCAAGATAGTCAGGACGATGGATGAATATCACCATATCGGCGTCCTGCTCGATTGAACCGGACTCACGAAGGTCACTCAACTGAGGTTTTCCGTTGCTGCCCTGACGCTTCACGGCATCACGGGACAACTGGGACAGCGCGATGATCGGAACGTTAAGTTCCTTGGCGGTGGCCTTCAATGTTCTGGAGATCGCCGCGACTTCCTGCTCACGCATTCCACGTAGTTCGGTCGGTCCCTGAATCAGCTGAAGGTAATCCACAATCACCAGCCTTACCCCTTTGGATTTCACAAGCCTCTTGATCTTGGTCCTGAACTCCATCAACGGGATGCTCGGGGTGTCATCTATGTAAAGAGGAGCCTTAGACAAGGCCGCAAGCTTTGTCTCCAGCTGCTGCCATTCCCACGGTTCCAGCTTGGAACCACCCTTCAGTTTATCGGCCGGAAGGCCGGACTCGGTCGTCATAAGTCGCATAACGAGCTGAAGCGCGGACATTTCCAGCGAGAACACAGCCACCGGCATATTATAGTCAACAGCCGCGTTTCTGGCCAGGTTGAGAGCGAAGGCCGTCTTTCCGACGGAAGGTCTGGCCGCAAGGATGATGAGGTCTGATCTCTGCCAGCCACGGGTCACCCTGTCGAGAGACTGATAACCGGAAGGAACTCCGTTGAGACCTGACGAATTCTGGTTGTTCTCGATCTCCTTCATCGCCTCGTTGATCACCGATCCGATGTCCTGCAATTCCTTCTTCTGGCTGTTCTGGATGGCGTTGTAGATCTTTGACTGCGCCTGGTCTATCAGGTCGTCAACCTTCACGGAATCATCATACGACTGCTTCAGGATCTCATACGACGCCGTGATCAGATCCCTCTGGATGGATTTCTGCTTCAGGATCCTGACATAGTACTCGATGTGCGCGGCGGCGCCGACTTTCTCGGAAAGACCGGCAAGAGCCACAGGGCCGCCAACCGCCTCAAGGTTGCCTTTATCACGAAGCTTGGTGCTGGTGGTGATGATGTCAACGGACATATGCTCGTTCACGAGCTCGGTCATCGCCTCGAAAATCATCCTATGGCGGGGATCGTAGAAACAAGACGCGGAAAGTTCCTCAAGCGCCGTGTCCACGGCCGAGGGCTCTATAAGCATAGCGCCAAGGACAGCCTCTTCGACTTCAAGAGCTTGAGGCGGTTTGTTTCCCATCTCAAGCCCAAGTGTGTCAAGATTGACTGCCTTAGCCTTTTTTCTGGTTGTCTTTCCAGTCTGGTCAGGCATATAGTCCGAAGTTGAATGTTGACCTATTCAAAGTCTGGATTGACGATGATCCTGCCGCAATGCTCGCAGATGATGAGTTTCCTGTTGGAAGCGATGTCCACGAGACGCTGAGGAGTGATGGTGTTGAAGCATCCTCCGCAAGAATCTCCGTTATAGACAGACACAACGGCGAGATGGTTGTGCACACTCGCGCGGATGCGGTCGTAGGCGCTCATAGTCCTCGGGTCGATCTTCTTCGCGCAATCCTCCCTGACGGCCCTGAGCTTCTTCTCATCCTTGGAGGTTGACTCCACGATCGTGGCGAGTTCCTCTTTCTTGGCCTTCAGATCATCATTGCGGACAGCGATGTAGTCCTTCAAAGACTCGATGTCCTCCTTTTTCTCAGCGATGGCCGCCTTGGTGTCGTTGATGTTCTTCTGAGCGATCTGACGAAGAAGTCCCTGATTCTCGATCTCCTTGTTGATCGAGTCATACTCACGGCTGTTGGAGATGTCGTTCAACTGCTGCTGGTACTTGTCGATCTGGGTGTCACAGTCAACGATATTCTGCCTGTTCTCGGCGATTGTCTGGTTGTAAGCCTCGATGACAGCGGCATCCTGAGCCTGACGGGCCTTCAGGTCAGCTATCTCGTTCTCAAGAGCCTCGACCTCTGACGGAAGCTCGCCGCGCATCTGCATAATCTTGTCGATCGCGGAGTCTGCCTCCTGAAGGGCGTAGAGTGTCTTAAGCTTTTCCTCAACGCTGATTTCAGAGTCAGCGAAATTCTTCTGGAGAGAGACGAATGTCTCCCTCTGGTCTATCGGGGTCTCGACTTTCTTGATTTTTTTAGTTGCCATATAGCTATCTGACTAATAATAATATACCGGGTTACTTGTCTCCAGCCTCACGCTGGTACGGACTGCAAAGTTAGGAAAATTTTTCCTTAACAGAGAAAATAATATATCCACAATCTCCACTTCACCCTCGAAATGGCCTATGTCTATGACCATAAAATCCTTAGTGGTGAAGAAATGATGATAGGAGATGTCACCGCAAAGATAGGCCTGGGCTCCCGCCTTGCGGGCATTCTCAATCAAAGATCCGCCAGAGCCGCCGCACATAGCGACACGGCTGACCGGCACATCTGGAATATGCGAGCAACGCGCGACCTTAAGACCGAATGTCGACTTGACATATTCAATAAATTCCACGCCCGCCATAGGCTCAGGAAGGGTTCCCACCGCACCTAGTCCGTAGCCGCCATGTTCTTCATCAAGCACTTGAATATCCTTGAGTTCCAGCCGCCTGGCCATAGCCCCGCTGACTCCTCCAAGCACCTTGTCGGCGGTGGTGTGGGCGGCATAGACCGCTATCCCGGCCGCGGCGGCCTTCAGAACCGCAAGCCCGACCGGATCATCCGGAGAGATTTTCTTCAGACCGCCGAATATCAAGGGATGATGCGTCACGATCATATCCGCGCCGCAATCCACCGCCTCGTCCACAAGATCCGCCGTGCAGTCAAAACCGAGAAGGACTCCGTGAACTTCCTGTTCAGGGGAACCGATGATGAGGCCGCTGTTGTCCCAGCTTTCCTGAATTGAGAGTGGAGCGAAAGACTCTATGACGGATGTGATGTCCTTAACTTTCATATTCACAAGGATTTTTTCACTTCCACGAGTTGTCTGCGGATCTCTTTCAGGCTGTCCAAAGCCTTCACACGGCCATCGACTTTCTTTCTGTCGGCGGCCATCTTCTTCGCCGCTCCCTCAAGCGTCAGTCCCTGCTCCTTGACAAGCAGGTGGATCTGCTTCAGGCAATCCAGATCATCGGCAGTGAAAAGACGGTTGCCCTTGGCGTTCCTTTTCGGCTTGATGTATTTCGGGAAAGAATTGGACCAGAACCTCACAAGGGAAGTGCTTTCCCCGAGGATTTCCGCTGCCTCTCCGATTGTGTAATATAATTTCTCCATACCTATGACAAGTTTAAACATTAATCCATTGATTGTCCGGTATTCACGGACATAAACAACATTCTCATATAGTCATCAGGGCTGATCGACGCGAACAGGTAGTTCAGCGGATCCAGCCGCAGAGTATCTTTAAGGACCTCATAATGAAGATGCGGGGCGAAAGAGTTTCCCGACATCCCGACCTGTCCTACCTGTTGGCCACGTGCCACTTTCTGCCCTTTCGAGACACGGGTGTTCTCAAGGTGGGCATATCTGGTCTGATAGCCGTTGCCGTGATCGACAACCACAACATTTCCAAGGCCTTTGGATGAATGAACCACCTCATTAACGGTCCCGTCAGCGGCAGCCAGCACCGGTTCCCCTTGCTGCGAGATTAGGTCCAGACCTCCGTGAAAGACAGACACCTTATAAAAAGGATTGATCCTGTCGCCGAGCGACGCACCGGTCCTGGCGTATGAGAAATCCCGCAAAGGGTTGGTCATCGGAGGCAGGCTGTCCCTGTCGCCGGAGATCGCGTCCATTATCCTCCGGAAATTCGCCTCAACCCTCCCGGAAGCGTCAGACAAGGCATCCAGTCTTTTTCTGGTATATTCAACGATGTCCTTGTCGCGCACGGAATCCGCATCGGAAAGAATGCTCTCCGAATAGATGTTGCCGAGGTCAGGAGCGTTGGAGTTGAAAAGACGATGGTAGATCTCGTCATCCTTGATCTTCAATCCGTCAAGAACATCCCCTACAAGTTCCTCCTTGGCCGCCAGATCCTTGTACATCTGCCGGTACATCTGGTTCTCTCTCTTCAGCTTACGCTCGGAATCAGTGCTGACCACAAGCGAGAAGACCACATAATAGACGACAGCCAGCGATGCCGTCACCAGAAAATATTTCAGAGCCTTGCCAAGAATATTCCAAACCGAGTGCGTGACCTTACGGAACTCCATCCTGGTCTTGTCAAACTCATATCTCACATTCTTTCCCATCTTTCTCCTCCGCCTTAACGCCGTCTGACACTGAAGGAATGACGCGAGGACGAAACACCCGACTCATCCTCTCTCATCCTCACCATCGCTGAATATTCTTTCGGGGACATCGACAGATCCAGATAGTTGGCCGGATTGACTTTCTGTCCCTTATAGACGACCTCGTAATGGAGGTGAGGCCCGCTTGCCCGTCCGGATTTTCCGCTCTCGGCGATGCAGTCTCCCCTCTTCACCTTCATCCCCTCAATGACTTTTACAGAGTTAAGATGGGCATATATTGTCTTGTAGCCGAAGCCGTGGTCTATCGTGACGGAGTTGCCGTAGCCGAAGAACTCGAATTTCACCGACTCCACGACACCGTCCCCAGTGGCATAGATCGGATTGCCGATCTTCATCGCGAAATCAAGGCCGGTGTGCATCTTGGCGTTGCCGGTGAACGGGTCAGACCTGTAGCCGAACCTGCTGGACAGATTGTACTTGGACTCGTCTGGGACTATCGGCGGGATCGCAGGAATGCAGGAAGCCATATCTCCGGCTGTCTTCGACACCGATGCGACCTCATCGAAGGATTTGCTTTGAACATAAGTCTTGCGGGTCAGACGGTCAATCCGGACGACAGTGTTCTTAAGCCTGTCATCCGGCTCAAGGCCATCGAGGAACGAATACCTGTCCACTCCCCCGATGCCGGCGTTCCTCACCTCGGCGGGGATCTCATTCATTCCGAATATGGATCTGTAGATGTCGTCATCCCTTACCTTGAGAGCCTCAAGGGTCTCCTCGTAGCGGTCAAGTTTTGTGTTCATCAGGTCTATCTTGGCATCCCAGCGGGCGTGCTCGGCCTTGAGGAAAACAGTCTTAGGCAGGTCATAACCAAGGACCGAGGTGAACAGCCACAGGTACAGCACGGCCATCGCCACACTGCCGGCGAACAGCAACACTCCCTTGAAGACTTTCGACTTCAAGGACACCTCCTTTATCTCATATAATAAGGTCT
>CAVKYA010000122.1:0-7354 GCA_963660255.1 Bacteroidaceae bacterium
ATTTCCGTGAAGTTAGGGCCGATCATCACCTTCTCCTCCGGACCGTCATAGTTTCCGAAAACCCTTGTGTGCATCAGCAAACCCCGGCTGGCCGGAGAGTTGAACCAACCCAAATTCAGGACAGGCTCAGGCTCACAGGCACCAAGGAAGTACCATTCACCATCTGCCCAGGCCTCGACCCAGGCGTGATTGTCATCCGTGTGCGCCCAACGAGGAGTGTAAACCTGACGCGCCGGGATTCCCACCGCCCTCAAGGCCGCCACAGCGAACGTGGACTCCTCCCCACAACGCCCCAACGAGCTTCTCATCGAAGAAAGCGGAGACAATGTGCGCGCGTCGGAAGGCTTGTAGGTCAGCTTCTCGTGACACCAATGGTTCACCTCCAGAATGGCATCCTTCATATTCATTCCCTCCACCCGTGGTTTCAACTCACGGTAGAAAGCGACCCTTGAAGTGTCCAGATTTTCATTGTTCGCCCTGATCGGCAGCACAAAATGCCTGAATATCCTCTCCGGGACATCCCACCCCATCTCCTTGCGGGCGGCAAAGGATGAACGAATATTCTGGAGATAGTAGTCTGTACTGTAGTCCGTCACGTCAGCGAGCGGCATATAGGCATAGAGAAATTCCAATGCCTCAAACTCTTCGGTCGTCAGATAGAGATCGCTGACAAAGCCGTTGGACTCTGTCAGGCATTTACCGTCCTTATCAACCGCAAAGAAACCTTGCAGTCGCTCCGGCTGCAATCTTTTGTCAAGATCAGCCTCAACCTTAGCACGATAGGACGCATCGGTCATAAAATGATGAACCTCGCAGGATGAAAGCAGCAACAGAGCCGCCATCAGGGAGAAGAATGTCTTTTTCATAAATGAATATATTCAATCAGCTAATCGAAATCTGAGGAAACTAATTTTTAACGCTCAGGAAAGAACAACCCTCCCCTCCGGCAGCGATACCGGAGAGGAGGGCTGAATATTCTTAGTTATCGACCATAAAGGTCTGAAAATATTACTCCTCTTCCTTCTCCTGAGCGGCGTACTCGGCAAGAAGCTTGGTCTGAACGTCACCAGGAACAGGCTGATAGTCAGCGAACGTCATAGTGAATGTCGCCGCGCCTGATGTCAGGGAGCTGAGAGTTGTGGAGTAGCGGTAAAGCTCTGCGAGCGGAACACGGGCCTTGAGGACGGAGAATCCCTTGTCGGAGCTCATACCCTCGATGAGCGCCCTCTTGTTCTGAAGGTCTGACATACAGGCTCCCATATAGTCGGCCGGAGTCAGGATCTCGACATTGTAGATAGGCTCCATAATCTTCGGGCCGGCGTTGCGGAAGGCCTCCTTGAAGGCGTTGCGCGCGGCGAGGATGAAGGAGATTTCATTGGAGTCAACCGGGTGCATCTTACCGTCATAGACGAAGACTCTGATGTCTCGTGCGTAGGAACCTGTGAGAGGGCCTTCGGTCATCTTGTCGTTGAGACCCTTGAGGATGGCCGGCATAAAGCGCGCGTCGATGGCTCCACCGACAACGCAGTTGTAGAACTCCAGCCTTCCGCCCCATTCGAGGTCGAACTCTTCCTTGGTCTTCACGTTGAGGACAACGTCCTTTCCGTCGATCTTGAACTTGTTCGTGAACGGAACTCCCTCAACGATAGGGCAGATGAGGATGGAAACCTCACCGAACTGGCCGGCTCCACCAGACTGTTTCTTGTGACGATAGGTTGCGGTGGCGACCTTCGTGATGGTCTCACGGTAAGGAATCTTCGGAGCGAACAGAACCACCTTCACACCGAACTCGTTCTCCAGACGCCACTTGCAGACATTGATGTGCTGCTCACCCTGTCCGCTGAGGATGGTCTGTTTGAGTTCCTTTGAATATTCAACGATGATCGTAGGATCCTGTGCCGAGATCTTGGAAAGAGCCTCTCCAAGCTTGGTCTCGTCGTTCTGTGACTCGGCCTTGATGGCGCAGCGGTACTTGGACGCAGGGAACACGATGTGCTCATAGGCGATTCCGGAGCCAAGCTGTGAAAGGGTGACATTGGTCTTTCCGGAACGGAGTTTCACTGTACAACCGATCTCACCGGCCTGAAGTCCAGAGACTTTCTCCTTCTTGGCACCCGCCACGGCATAAATAGTCGAGAGCCTTTCCTTGTCGCCGGTCTCAGGATTCTCAAGGTCCATTCCCTCTGTCAGATGACCGGACATAACCTTGAAGTACGAAACCTCACCAAGATGCGGCTCAACGTCAGTCTTGTAAATGAATATGGAAGTAGGGTTTCCGGCGTTGCACTCGATCTCGTTGCCGTCCTTGGTGAGCGACTTTGTCTCAGCAGGAGAGATGGCAGTCTTGATGGTGAACTCCATAAGCCTCTTCACACCGATGTCCTTCTTGCCGGAGAGGCAGAAGATAGGAAGCACGCCACCCTGACGGATTCCCTTTCCGAGACCTTCGCGGATCTCGTCCTCAGTAAGAGACCCCTGGTCGAAGAAACGCTCCATAAGCGTGTCGTCGAACTCGGCGGCCTTCTCGATAAGTTCCTGACGGAGAGTCTCGGCCTCGTCCATAAGGTTGGCAGGAATCTCAAGATCCTCACGGGTTCCGTTATCGTCCTTGAAATGATAGTATTTCATCTTGAGGACATCGATGAAGCCATCGAAAGAAGGGCCTGGGTTGACCGGGAACTGGACGATGATCGGCTTGTGGCCGAAAGTCTCATTCATCTCGGCGATGGTCTTCTCCCAGTCAGCCTTCTCGGAGTCAAGCTGGTTGACAGCCACGATGAGAGGCAGCTTGTACTGGTCGGCGTAGCGCGCGAAGATGTCTGTGCCCACCTCGACGCCCTGCTGTGCGTTGATGACAAGAATACCGTTCTCGCAGACCTTGAAGGCTGACACAGCGCCTCCGATGAAGTCATCGGAACCCGGAGCGTCGATCACGTTGAACTTCGTGTTCATAAACTCAGCGTAAAGCGGAGTCGCGAAGATCGACCTCTGGTTCAGTTTCTCGATTTCCTCATTGTCGGAAACAGTGTTCTTGTCCTCGACCGTGCCTCTTCTGGCGATCACCTTGCCCTCAAAGAGCATGGCTTCAGACAATGTGGTCTTACCTGACTTGGCGCTGCCAATCAGAACCACATTGCGGATGTCTTTAGTAGAATATTCTTTCATTACTATAAGTTATTAATTATGAAATCGTTGTTGGCAAAATTGCATTACGGGGAACAACTTGATAAAAATCGATTTACCTTTGGAAGTGCCTCATAAGTTCGCCGAAAGGCAAATCTAATAAAAAAATGTCCCAATAGCAACACTATTTCACAATCTTTCTTAATGAATATTCTCGCAGCGGCGGTAGAAATCCACCAGATCCTGCCCTCGCCATCCAAGTTCATCATAAATCATTTTATCCAACGACACCGGATCCGCGCCTATCCTTGCGCATATTCCCGGAAAATCGGAAACCATCGAGAAAATCCTTTCCTCGTCCATCGCCCGCTCAAAAGCGGCATAGTCAATTTCTGTTCGGTTCATAGCAAAAAGCGTTTTTCGCAAAGAACACAACTTCGCCCCACAAAAACAACCTTTGGTTGCAATTCCGCAGGGGTAAACACTACAAAATTTCTGTTTTTTATCAATTATATACGTTTTTTATATTCCCAAGTTGCATTTTACAACCACAAGTTACAAATCATAAACTTCGCTTTTGGATATTTTTGTGGCGTGACAAAAGATGCTCGCTGAATATGGATGACAAGACGATTAAGGTCAACCTTGAAAGGAAAAGGAATGAGCTCGGTCTATCGCAGACCGAGATGGCCCGCCGTCTTGAGATATCCCTGAACGCCTACCGTAAACTCGAAAAGGGAAAGACCAGGATTCTGAACGAGCACGTCGGCAAATTCGCCGAGGAGACTGGAGTCTCCGTTGCCGAGCTTGTGAACGGCTTCGAGCCGGTGAGTTCCTTCGAAAGCGGCCTCAACAGCATAAAGGAAGCTTACGAAAAGAAATTCCGCGCCTTGGAAGAGAGCTACACGAGCGAGCTGAATGTTATGAGAGACGAGATCAAGCGTCTGAACGAAAAGCTCAAGGACAAAGAGGAAGTCATCTCGATGAACCGCAAGCTTATCAGCCACTACGAGAAAGAACTCGGGCTAAAGGCCGGAGAATAGCGTGGGCTCAAGTTCCTTGGGATGGAACGACCGACGGTGCCACGGAGTCAGCCCGAACTTTTTGATGGCCTCGATGTGCTCCTTCGTCGGGTAGCCCATATTCCGGTCCCAACCATATTCAGGAAACTCCTTCGCCAACTCCCGCATCTTCTCATCCCTCCAAGTCTTCGCAAGCACCGATGCCCCCGCGATTGATGAATATGTCGCGTCGCCGTGAACCACAGTGCGATAGGAGTCAAAACCATATTCATCGAAAGGTCTGAAACGATTGCCGTCGATCAGCAGGAAATCCGGTTTGGGGGTCAGTCGGCGAACCGCGCGCTGCATTCCCGTGACCGATGCCCAAAGGATATTCAGATCATCAATCTCCTCGGGGCTCACGGCCTCCACGGCCCAAGCGACAGCCTCCCGCTCGATTATCGGCCTCAGGATGTCTCTGGATTTCTCGCTCATCTTCTTGGAATCGTTCAGTAGCGGATGGTGGAAATCCGCCGGCAAGATCACGGCGGCGGCATAGACAGGCCCCGCAAGCGGTCCCCGGCCGGCCTCATCGCATCCGGCCTCCAGACGGCCGCTCTCCATAAACGGCAGCAAATGTATCTCTTTCGGCATATTCATAAAATCAAACCCTGACGGCGTACAATCACTTTTATCTGATCTCCTTCGGTCGCTGAGCCTGTCGAAGCGCCGGTCACTTCTACAGGCTCAGTGACCAATGGGTCAACCTCCCCAACACCACCGGAAGTGACAAATATAGCCAGAAATTTGAGTTTAAGCAGGAAATGGCTACTTTTGTTGGTTATTTCCGTTGGAAATGGCTACTTTTATAATATTAAAAGACAAACTTAAAAGTATTTGATATGAGGAAATTGATTTGTTCCGTCGCCGCCGCCCTCTTGGTAGGGTTCAGCGCGATGGCCGACGAGGGGATGTGGATGCTTCCGCTCCTCCAGAAACTCAACGCGGACGCGATGAAGGATCTTGGTTGCAGGCTCACTCCTGACCAGATCTACAGTGTGAACCATTCTTCGCTCAAGGACGCGATCGTCATCTTCGGCGGAGGCTGCACCGGAGAGATGATCTCCGACAAGGGACTGCTGGTGACCAACCATCACTGCGGCTACAGCAGCATCCAGCAACTTTCATCCGACGAGCACAACTACCTTGAGGACGGATTCTGGGCGATGAACAGCAAGGAGGAAATCCCGGCTCCGGGGCTCACCGTCACATTCCTTGTGAATATGAGCGATGTCACAGAGGCGATCGAAGGCGCGCAGAGTGAGGAGGAAAGGAACGCCATAAAGGAGGCGTTGGTCAAGGCCGCCGAGGAGCAGAATCCGAACTGCGAGGCCGAGGTCACCTCTTTCTATAACAACAACGTGCACTACGTCATCGTCTATAAGATATTCAGAGACATCAGGTTCGTGGGCGCACCTCCGGCATCCATCGGAAAGTTCGGAGGCGAGACCGACAACTGGATGTGGCCTCGTCACACTGGCGATTTCTCGATGTTCAGGGTCTATGCGGGCAAGGACAACGAGCCGGCTGAATATTCAGAAGACAATGTGCCTTATGTGCCGAAACAGTCGTTGAAGATTTCCCTCAAAGGCATCAACGAGGGTGACTACACGATGATTATGGGCTATCCGGGACGCACCCAGAGGTACCAGACAGAGGCGCAGCTGAACCATATGATGGCCCTCAACGACATCGCCATCGAGGCCAGAACCCTCCGTCAGGACATAATGTGGAAATGGATGGAGAAGGATCCTTCCATCAGGCTGAAATATGCCAACAAATATGCAAGCTCGGCGAACGGTTGGAAGAAGTGGATCGGTGAGAAGAAGGCATTCAAGGACTTGAATATCATCGGGAAGGAGCACGACAAGGAGGCTCGTTTCCAGAAATGGGTCGATAAGAACAAGAAGCGCTCCGAGCTTTACGGAACGGCCATCGCTGACATCGCCGCCGGAATCAAGACGAACGAGCAGGTGGATTTCGATGCCAAGCTCCTGGTTGAGACTGTTTTCAGGCTTGAGCTAATGAATTTCACCAGCGCGTTCAACGGCGCTTGGCACAACAGTCTGAAGGCCGGTTCCGACACCGCGACGGCCACTGCGAAAGGCCTGGAGGCGATGAAGGCTGTCTATGAGGATTACTACGCGCCTCTGGACAAGGAAGAGACAGCCGCTCTGCTTAAATTCTACAGAGAGAAGGCAAGGCCGGAGAACTATCCTGATCTTGGAGAGGATTTCGCGACTTTGGACATCGACAAGTACGTTGACGAACTGTTCAGGACCTCAGTGTTCACATCTTACGAGAAAGCAAGCGAAGCCATCGGTAAAGAAGGTTTCCTCGCCGCGTCGCAAGACCCGGTCAACAAACTCGCGGCTCCGCTCCTGAAAGTTTATCTGAAATTGCGCGGAGAGCAAAGCCAGGAGGCCAAGGATCAGATCAAGGCCGCGTCCAAGGCTTACACCGCCGGTCTGATGGAATGGAACAAGGGCAAGGCGATGTACCCGGACGCCAACTTCACGATGAGGCTCACCTACGGAACCGTGAAGTCCTATTCCCCGAAAGACGCGCTGAACTACAGGTACTACTCCACCATCTACGGTGTGATGGAGAAGGAGGATCCGGACAACTACGAGTTCATCGTTCCGGAGAAACTCAAGCAGCTCTATGTCAAGAGGAACTATGGTCAGTACGCTATGGCAGACGGCAATCTCCCTTGCTGCTTCCTCACGACCAACGACATCACCGGCGGAAACTCCGGCAGCCCAGTCCTAAACGCCAACGGCGAGCTAATCGGCCTGGCCTTCGACGGCAACTGGGAGTCGATGTCCAGCGACGTGATGTTCGAGCCTGACCTCCAGAGGTGCATCTGCGTGGACATCCGCTACGTCCTCTTCCTTGTGGACAAATTCGGCGGCGCCGGCTACCTCACCAAGGAAATGAATATCGTAAAATAAGGAATATGACCGAACAGGAAATATTAAATATGCTAACCGAGGTGGTTCACCCCGCCCAAGGCAGCAAAAGCATCATCGAGCTGGGGATGGTTCATTCCGTCACCATCGACGGCAACAAGGTGACGGTAACTCTCGCCTTCCCGAAAAGGCGTGACCCTCTTACTGAATATCTTGTCGGAAGCACCCGCGCGACTATCATCCGCAACGCCCCGCAAG
>CAVKYA010000123.1:0-7352 GCA_963660255.1 Bacteroidaceae bacterium
ATGTTCAACAACGACATCCTTCCGGTTGTCTATCAGCAGGGATCCCTCGGAGCTTCCGGCGACCTCGCTCCCCTCGCTCACCTCAGCCTTCCGCTGATCGGCCTCGGAGAGGTTCTCCACAAGGGCAAGGTCAGGCCGAGCAAGGAAGTATGGGACGAGATGGGCTGGAAGCCGATCAGCCTTCAGTCAAAGGAAGGTCTCGCGCTTCTTAACGGAACGCAGTTTATGAGCGCGCACGCCATCTGGTCTCTGATCCAGTGCCACAGGCTTTCGGAATGGGCAGACAGGATCGGTGCAATGTCCCTTGAGGCTTATGACGGACGCATCGAACCGTTCCTGCCTCTGACGCACCAGCTTCGTCCGCACAAGGGACAGATCGACACCGCTGCACGGTTTATGACACTGTTGGAAGGCAGTGAGCTGATCAAGAACCACAAGGAACACGTTCAGGATCCATATTCATTCCGCTGCATTCCGCAGGTACACGGAGCGGTCAAGGACAACATCCGCTATGTCGAGTCGGTGATCGAGAACGAAATCAACAGCGCGACGGACAACCCGAACGTCTTCCCGGACGAGGATATGATCATCTCCGCCGGCAACTTCCACGGAGAACCTATCGCCATCCCGATGGACACTCTTGCGATTGCGATGTCCGAACTCGCAAACATCTCTGAAAGACGAATTTACAGATTGATTTCCGGTCAGAGAGGTCTGCCGAAGTTCTTGGTTGCCACACCTGGCCTCAACAGCGGGTTTATGATTCCTCAATATACGGCGGCCTCAATCGTGAGCCAGAACAAGGGTCTCTGCTGGCCAGCGTCGGTGGATTCTATCCCGTCATCGCAAGGACAGGAGGATCACGTGAGTATGGGTTCCAACGCCGCCACGAAACTGGTGCGCGTGGTTGACAACTGCGAGGAAGTGCTTGCGATCGAGCTGTTTAACGCCGCGCAGGCACTCGATTTCAGACACCAGCTCGCCGGCAACAAGTCCTCGGAGACCATCGAGGGCATATTCAATGACTACCGCAAGATCGTGCCGTTCATCAGCGAAGATGTCTATATGCACCCGCTCATCCAGAAATCCATCGAGTTCATAAGATGACCATAATCACCAACATAGGCGAATTGGTCGGTATCGTTCCCGAAGGTGTCCCGCGCAAGCGGGGCACCGGGATGGACGAGATCGGCACATTGAAAGACGCTTATCTCACTATCGAAGGCGAAAGAATAGCCAATTTCGGGAATATGTCCGAGTGCCCAACGGCTGGGCCGCAGGATGAAGTGATTGACGCTGAAGGCGGTATGGTGATGCCGACTTTCTGTGACTCACACACACACATCTGCTACGCCGGGACCCGTGAGCAGGAGTTCATCGACAAGATCAACGGCCTGAGTTACGAGGAGATAGCCGCCCGTGGAGGCGGAATCCTCAACTCCGCCGACCTGCTCCACCGCACGAGCGAGGAGGAATTATATTCACAGACAATGGCCCGCGTCCGGGAGATGATCGCAAAAGGAACCGGCGCGATCGAGATCAAGAGCGGCTACGGACTGACCCTTGAGGACGAGTTGAAGATGCTCCGGGTGATCCGCCGCGTCAAAAGCGAATCCCCCGCCACCATCAAGGCCACTTTCCTCGGGGCGCACGCCGTCGGCAGAGCCTTCAAAGGCCGGCAGAATGAATATGTCAACCTCGTCTGCGAGGAGATGATTCCCGCCGTCGCCGCCGAAGGGCTTGCCGAATATGTCGATGTGTTCTGCGACGAGGGTTTCTTCACTGTTGATGAGACAGATCGCATCCTCTCCGCCGGTGAGCGTTACGGCCTCATTCCGAAAATCCACGCCAACGAGCTGGCCTGTTCCGGCGGCGTGCAGGTGGCCGTGAAGCACAACGCCCTTTCGGTCGATCATCTTGAGCGCACCACAGACGCAGAGATCGAGGCGCTAAGAAACTCACGCACAATGCCTACGATGCTCCCCGGCTCATCATTCTTCCTCGGAATTCCCTACGGCAGGGCCAAGGAATATGTCAGCGCAGGTCTTGGCATAGCTCTCGCATCGGACTACAACCCCGGCTCCTCCCCTTCCGGTGATATGCGTTTCGTGATGGCCCTCGGCTGCATCAGAATGCGCCTGACTCCGGCCCAGTCCTTCAACGCCTGCACCCTAAACTCCGCCTACGCGATGGGTGTCGCAGAGGATTTGGGCTCGATCACCGTCGGCAAACTCGCCAACCTGATCGTCACGAAGCCCGTCCCGTCCCTCGCCTTCATCCCGTACTGTCACCAGACCCCGTTCATCAGCCGGGTGCTACTGAAAGGATGTCGTCTTTAGAAAAACTATTCACCTGTAGTTTATTGCCGATTCATAAATTAAGATTCCGCATATAAGAACAAGTTTGCAGAAACGGCAAAAATCACTAAATTTGTGACACCATTCCTGATTTTCGCGAAAAAATTAGGAACGGTGTCACAAATTTTAAGAATATGTACAGTCGAATATTCAACATCGAGCGGCAGCTGGACGAGGCTATGTTCCTATTCGGAGCACGTCAGGTCGGGAAATCAACTCTTCTCAAAGAACGTTTTCCCGATGCGGAATATTTTGACCTTTTGATTCCTTCAGTAAGGAAACGCTTCAAACGAAGTCCGGAGATTTTCAAGGAGGCTCTATCAACAAAGCCGCAGGGATCTCTGATAATTGTCGATGAAATACAAAAAGTTCCAGAGTTGTTGGATCTCGTTCATTGGCTTATGGTCAACAAAGGGCTGCATTTCATACTCAGCGGTTCAAGTGCGAGAAAATTGAAACGTACTGGAGCGAACACGCTTGGAGGAAGAGCTGAACCACGAACACTGTTCCCCCTTGTTTGGCCCGAGGTTACTGATTTTCAGATTGACAGGGCAGTGCAGAACGGAATGATTCCACGCCATTATATGGTTGAAGACGCAACTGACAGACTGGAAGCATACGTTGATGTTTACATAAAAGAGGAGATTCAGGAAGAGGCCGCAGTCCAAGACATTGATTTATTCGAGCGATTCTTGGAAGTGGCGGCCATTTCCGACGGAGAAATGCTCAACTATTCAAACATTGCCACGGACTGCGAAATCTCCGCCAAAACAGTCAAGTCATACTTCAGCATACTGAAAGACACGCTCCTTGGCTATGAGATACCCGCTTATACAAAGGTTGTCAAAAGGAAAGTGGTTCAATCTCCCAAATTCTATTATTTTGATGTCGGGCTTGCGAATTTCCTTATGGGAAGACACACTCTGAAACGTGGGACTAATGATTACGGTCACGCATTCGAACATTTTATAATGCAGGAAATCATCGCTTACCGAGGCTATTTTAAAAGGAGAGAGACCATTTCATATTGGCACACATACAATGGCTATGAAGTCGATGCCGTCATAGGAGACGCAAAAGTCGCGATTGAAATAAAGTCCAGCGAGCTGGTCAAGACAAAGCACAAAGCCGGGTTGAAAGCGTTCAAGGAAGAGCACCCTGACTGCCGGCTGATTCTCGTATCCCTTGACCCTATCACCAGAGTCTCCGAAGACAAGGAGCTCATCTATGCGACCGATTTCCTCAGAAAGCTCTGGAACGGAGAGATTTTCTGATTGTCATTCTTCCCTATACCTGATATTCTCCTCCTCGTTGATGCAAATGTCATAACCGGTGAAAAAACAAGGAGGCCTACTTCCACTCTATGATTGCAGGCGGTTTAGAGGAGATGCCTTCGATACCGGAGCCCAGTCCCCTTTCATCAGCAAGGTTCTCCTTCGAGGAGATATCAGAAGTGAAGTGAGTACCTTATTGTAGGGATGATAGGATAGATTGAGGTGTAGATCAGCTGCGGCTTGCCATAAACATCAATATCAAACTTGACATACATCGGGTTCTTTCTTGCGTACAGGTTATAGATTCCCAGACTCACGCAATAGTCACGTCCTTTGCGTGCGGTTTTCGCGGAGAAATCTATTCCCACATCAAGACGATGGTAGTCCGGCATCTTGAATCGGTTCGGTTCCCCTGATGTAAACAGATAGTAATTGAGCACCATATTCCCATTGCGCTCAACAAGATGCCCCGAATAATGACTCGGGATGCTCAAACGATTGCCTGAACGGTAGGACCAATTGGCATAGACATCAATCAACGGATGCAGGTGCCAGACCAGATTCAGATTGAATTTATGACGGTTGTCGAAGCGATCGCTATACCACCCGTCCCAGAACTCCTTGAAATTCCTCTGTGTCCACGAAAGAGTGTAGGATGCGGCCAGATCCAACTTTTTTCTTGTCAAATCGAAAGAGCACTCCATCCCGTAGGACCTTCCCAAGCCGCTAATGTACGATGACTCCCAAGCATCCACCGGAGGGATATAACTCTCCTTGCCGACATATTCATAGAGATTCTTCATCGTCTTGTAATAGCCTCCGACATTGAGCCTCCACACTCCCACCTTGTTAAGTTGCATTTCAAACGTCACCTGATCGCTTTTCAATGGTTTGTGATATGCTGTCATCGGCATCCAGAAATTGCCAGGCATATCAATGACGGAGGATGACACGAGATGCTCCCCTTGGCTCATTCTTGAATATGAAGCATTGACGCTGAACAAGCCTCCCGGCTTAAAAATCACCGAAGCCCTCGGTTCCAGAGATGGATAGAAAGCTTGTCTGACCGCATAGGATGTCAAATTCAGGCCGGCCTTTGCCGTGAACCATTCCACAGGGCACATCTCATCCTCAATGTAGATGGCGGTCGTGAAGGATGTCCTTGTGGAATTGAACGTCATTGACTCCTTTTCGACATTCCCTTTCTTGAACGATGTTTCATTAGTTCTTCGGCGAGCGGGAGACGCTACAGTCAAGGCCAGGTTCGCCCCATAGCCGATCCTATTCCATCCAAAGTTCTGGCGGACGTTGAATTTGGTCCCTAAATTGCCAAAATTTGAGGAATTACTTTCCCGTGTCTTTGTACTCAAAACATCTCCTTCCGTGGAATTGAATTCCGTACGCTCGATAAGGTCACAAAAACCATCTGTAAAATACGTCGTAAGGTCAAAATCCAAGTTGCCATAGCCTGAATGGTCCCAACGGACAGACACCATAGCATTGCCCCAATGGCTTGTTTCCCGAACTCCCTGGTCATAATTCAACGACATCAAGTCATAACCGCCATAAAGGTTAAGGCTCACCTTATCCATTCCGGTCGGCCTCCAGCAGAACTTGGCGTTGAGATCGGAAAATCCATAGTTACCGTCACGGGTGTTTTCATTCGAATAATACGAATCCTCTACCTCCATAAAGTTCAAAAGAGGACGGAGGAAAGCCTCAATCCATCCCAATCGTAAAGCGACATTATAGGAACTTCCTTTCTTTTTCATCGGGCCTTCGATCTGGAAACGTCCATCGGTAGGAGCAAGAGAAAATTGTCCCTTGGCTCCTGTCAAGTTCCCTTCCGCTATGCCGGCGTTGACCACCGATGAGATTCTGCCGCTGTATTTAGCGGGGAAAGGACCTTTATAGAAATCGACATAATTGATTATGTCGGTATTGAACGAGGAGTAAAGGCCAAGGAAATGCCCAGACTGATAGAGCGGAACGTCATCTATCATATAAAGGTTGTCAGCGCCGGTGCCGCCACGAACGTACAATCCGGATGTCATCTCAGTGCCTGGAGAGACGCCCGGAAGGGTCTGGAGTGTCTTTATCAGATCCGAAGTTGACATCACGGCCCTGGCCTGAAACATCTTTTCGGGAATATGACTGTGGCCCATCATCGTGCTTCTGGATCTGAGCCCCGTGATGACGGAAGACGCGATGGTGTCTCGTTTTTCCTTGTTTCTGACTTTTTCGCGCGCATCCATCGCCATAAATGTCACAAACGCCAGCAACAGGATAATGCAAAATCTTTTCATTCCACGGTGATGGTTATCCAATCCGAATAGACCGGTGATGAATTACTGACAAAAAAGCCGCAGCCTCCCTCTATGTTGGTGTATTTATTATTAGACGACTGAAAGCCTGTTTCAGAGATGCCATAGCCAGATCCGTCAAGGTAGTAGAGACACTGCATATAAGAAGGTTCTGAAATCGCCATTACACCGACGCGATACACCCATTCTGTCTTCATCAGGTGTATTACGTCATCCTCATCCTTACGCCTATAAGAGTTTTGTCGCCCCGATGGCACCTCGCTGGAGAGGCGGATCCGCTTTGCGAGCAACTTGTCGGTGAGACGGCAGATGCCACACCAGAATGAGCCTTCCCGCACAGAGAATCCTGTTTCTTTGATGTGTGGCCCCTGGAAATCCTTTATGAACATAGGATACGATATTTCCGAGACCACCGTCTGATCCACAAGCGCATCATCAATATAATCATTAAGAACCTCACGTCTTGTCAGAGAGAATGCGAAATACTCAGTCTTATCATTTCTGGCCAGCCTCATTATGCAGGAAACAAAGCCATCCTTATCCACCCCCATAGATTCGACATTCACCACCGGGACTTCCGGCACGGTTATCTCACACGACACCGCGGGGAAACCAGGCACCTCAACAGCCAAGCTGATTTGGTCGCCAGATTTCACAGCCTCAGAACTTACAAATGTCTTGGGATTTTCAGAATTGTCCAGATCCAACGTCTTCCCATTACGCAACACAGTGCATACCGCTTCAAGTTTTCCAGGATCAGTTCTTCCCGGAGTTGAGTCAGGAGTCAAAGGAAAAAGTCTTTCTACCGAGACTGAAACCTTTTCTCCATCCGAGGCGACTCCATCAAGTTTTAATACCCTTTCATTTACATTGTCCGGATAAGGTCCGATGAATGTACAAGCCGCCGTGACCGAAGACACCACCATCAGCAGCAGCTCTTTCTTAAAAAACATATTAAAATCCCTTTTCCTGACTTACGGTCATTATGGCGCAAAGCTGCCATTGAGTCTGTGAATATATCCGCACGTCAACCGAACGATTCTGGTCTGTATTATTCTTCGGCACTGTCAAATGAAGCGTACCTCTATAATAGTTGTCAGCGTCAGGGGATGTGCTTACTACAGTTTGGATAACATCGACAAATCCAAACGAATGCTCTTGCGTTCCTTCATTAAATTCACGAATCGCAGCCAGATTAAAGTCATATTCACCACCGCCAGCCGGAACTTCCAATTTATAATTATGCGCCTCCACCAGTCCAGTTTCCGTCTCGAAATAGATTCCTTCGTATTTCACCCCACCCAGTATATAATCAGATTTAGCACAGGAGAACAACATTCCGATGCTGAGAATCAACAAAAGTGCTCTTTTCATAGCTTTAACAATAAAAATAAAAC
>CAVKYA010000124.1:0-7337 GCA_963660255.1 Bacteroidaceae bacterium
AGAGCACCAGATTGTGGTTCTGGGTGTCGTGGGTTCGAGCCCCACATCGCACCCCCTCGAAAAAGCGGTCACTGAGTTTATCGAAGTGACCGCTTTTTACTATTTTTTCTGTTTCGCGTAAGGATGCGCCAGAATCTGCACGTCAATCCCGTCAATCTTATAGCCTTTGAAGCGACGTCCGAGAAGCTTTCCCTCGATCTGCTGATAGAGCTCGTCGTCAATCACATCCGAGAATGAATGGTTCACGGTGTCGTAAAGATGAAAATGCTTGAATGTGTTGACATCGAAGTACATCTTGTTGTTCTCACTCATCCTGTGATGGTATATTCTTAAAAGAGATAGTTGGGTCAGAATATTGTAAACCGAGGCGACGGTGACCTTCGCCTTTTTCGCGGCCAGGATTTCCGCCGTCACCATATCCGCGCAGGCGTGTCCAAGTTTAAGCATCGCCTCGTGCACCGCTATTCTTTGCGGTGTCACTTTCAGTCCGTTTTTTCTAAGCAGCTCACGGAAGTCTTCTATAGTTGGAGCCTTGTTGTTTCTTTCCATTAAAATTTAATTTCCTGATTTTAATCAAATTGCTTTTGGCGCTTTCAAAATGCAAATTTAGATAAATTCTAATAAACAACATCCAATCGTATAAAGAAAACGCTTGAAATACTTGGATTGTGGGCAAATTTATCGCTTGACTAATCACGAATTATGGCTATATTTGTAAGTTAAGATTGAAACAAAAGATATGGAAAGAATCAGATGCCTTATCATAGGAGGTGGCCCCGCTGGCTATACGGCAGCCATCTACGCTTCCAGAGCCGCTCTTAATCCCGTTCTTTACGAAGGAATGGAACCGGGTGGCCAGTTGACCACAACCACGGTTGTCGAGAACTTCCCGGGTTTTCCGGAAGGTGTTGACGCCAACCAGTTGATGGACGGGATGCGTGCCCAGGCACAGCGTCTCGGCGCTGACATCAGGCGGGGAGCAGTTACAGGTGTCGATTTTTCCGGAAGGCCTTTCCGTGTGACCATTGACGGGGAGACTGAGCTGGAGGCTGATGCTGTCATCATAGCGACCGGGGCCGCGGCCAAGTACCTCGGGCTCCCGTCCGAGCGGAAATTCCGTGGTATGGGCGTGAGCGCCTGCGCTACCTGTGACGGTTTCTTCTACAGGAAGAAGGACGTGGCTGTCGTCGGCGGCGGTGACACGGCCTGTGAGGAGGCCACCTATCTCGCCAACCTCTGCAAGAAGGTCTATATGATAGTCCGCAGGGATGTATTCAGAGCGTCCGTGGCGATGCAGGAGAGGGTACGGAACACTCCGAACATTGAGGTTTTGTGGAATTGCAACACTGAGGAAGTGCTTGGAGATGAGTCCGGTGTGACCGGAGTTCGTCTGAAGGACAAGGATGGTAAGATTTTTGATGTCAAGGTTGACGGATTTTTCCTGGCTATCGGGCATCATCCGAACTCGGACATATTCAAGAAATATATCGAGACGGATGAGAACGGCTACATCATCACAAAAGGCAAGACTTCCGAGACCAATGTCGAGGGTGTGTTCGCCGCTGGGGATGTTCAGGATCCGAGGTTCAGGCAGGCCATCACCGCCGCCGCTTCCGGATGCCGCGCCGCGCTTGAGGTGGAGAAATACCTTTTGTCGCACTGATGATTTATTGAGATTATGATAAAGACAACTTTGAGATTCCTGGCCGTGACCCTTGTCGCCACCGTTTCGCTTCAGTCCTGCAAGTCTGAATATGAGGCGCTTCTGAACGGTAACGATGTCGATGCGAAGTACGCCGCGGCTTTTGACTACTTTAACAACGGCAAATACAACAAGGCCGCCCAACTGTTCGAGTCCCTTGCCGTCCTGACCAGCGGAACGGACAGGGATGACACCGTACAGTACTATTGGGGCTTGAGCAACTACCGTTTCAAGGATTATTACACCGCCGAGACGAACTTCACGAAGTTCATCACGAACTTTCCTCGCAGTCCGTTCGCCGAAGAGGCGTCCTTCCTCAGGATTGACTGCCTTTATCGTTCGACTTTGCGTTATGAGCTTGACCAGGTCCCTACCCATAACGCCATAAGTGTCATCAGCCAGTACATCATCGAGAATCCCGGCAACACACACAACGCCATCTGTCACAAGATGCTTAAGGAACTCAATGACCGGCTTGACAAAAAAGCTTATGAGAATGCCAGACTCTACTACAAGATGGAAGACTACAAATCCTCCCGTGTGGCGTTCAAGAACATTCTGAAGGACGACGCCGAGAACATCTACCGCGAGGATATCCTTTACTACATCGCCAAATCCTCTTACAAGTATGCTTTTATGAGTGTTGAGAGCAAGCAGAAGGAACGTTATCTGACATTTGTGGACGATTACTACAATTTTATCGGAGAGTTGCCTGAATCCCCTTACAGGAAAGAGCTGGATGTGCTTTACCGCCGTGCCCAGAAGGCCTTAGGCCGCTATTCCGGTGCGGACGATGATCTCGGAGCGAAGGAAAAGGACTTCGAAAGGGACAGAAAGAAAATATTGAAACAATCCGAGCAGCCAGCCTCGTAAAATTTATAGACAAAGATTTTTTTTGAATATGGACATTAAGAAGAAGGTCCCTACAAACACAATCACCAGGGACATCAAGTATCTCGCCGAGCCGACCGGCAACATCTATGAGACCGTGGTTCTCCTCTACAAGAGAGCGAATCAGATCGCCTTGGCCGAGAAGAAGGAACTTGCAAAGAAACTTGAGGACTTCCGCACCGACCGTGACACGATGGACGAGGTATTCGAGAACAGGGAGCAGATAGAGATCTCTAAATATTACGAGAAACTTCCTAAGCCGGATCTTATCGCCATATCTGAATTCGAGGATGGTGAACTCTATTATAGGATGGCCGGAACAAACGGTGAGGAAGATGCTTCCGCCCATTCCGCAAAGGAGAATATTTCTGACGCTGAATAATTTCCGGGGCGATGCTTAAGTCCCTGCAGATAAGAAATTACGTTTTGATAGACTCTCTGGATGTCGATTTTCCGGAGGGTCTGATTATTATATCCGGTCAGACAGGAGCCGGCAAGTCTATCCTGCTCGGTGCCCTTTCCTTGCTTCTCGGGGCAAAGGCTGACGCTTCCGTGATAAGCGGTGAGGCTGACAGTTGTGTTGTCGAGGCGGTTTTCAAGGTTCCGTCATCGGATGTGGAACTAAGGGGAATCCTTGAGGATAATGACGTGGATTCGTCTGATGATGAACTGATTGTCCGCCGTGTCGTGAACCGTTCGGGACGCTCTCGTTCCTTCATCAACGATTCTCCTGTAAGCGTGCAGGTTCTACAAAGCATCTCATCCCGTCTTGTGGACATACATTCCCAGCATCAGACGCTTCTTCTGTCCGACAAATCTTTCCAACTGTCGATGTTGGATCACTTCGCCGGCAACGAGACTCTGCTGGAGGACTGCGCCAAGTCCTACAAGTCTTTCAAGGCTCTTGAGAAGGAATATTCAGAAGTTTCGGCCAGACTTGCTCAATTAAGCGAGGAGAAGGAATATATCAAAGCCCGTTACCAGAGGCTTGAGGACGCGCGTCTCCAGAACGGCGAGATAGAATCTCTGGAAGCCGAGCAGAAGCAGCTCGCCAATGCCGAGGAGATAAAGGAGAACCTTGGCGGAGTGGAGGAGATGTTCAATCCGTCGGATCCTAATTCTGAGTCGTTGCCGTTGTCATCGGCCTTGAAAGAGGCTCAGAAGATGTTGGAGAAGGTCGCGAGATTTGTTCCCGAGGCCGCCGCGCTGGCCGAGCGTGTGGATTCCGCTCGCACCGAGCTGGATGATATCCTGGAGGATGTCTCCGCCATCAATTCACGTACGGAACTTTCACAGGAGAGGCTTGAGGCTGTGGATGACCGTCTTTCGCTTCTGTACGATCTGATGAAGGGGTACTCCGCTTCCTCAATCGCTGAACTGATAGAGAAGAGGGACGCTCTTTCCGAGTCGCTTTTCGATTCCACCGCTCTTGAAGCTCGCAAGGATGAGCTTGAGAATATGATCGCGTCGGAAAAGAAAACAATTGAATCCATATCACATCGTCTTCACGAGGCCAGGACAAAGGCTTCCGGACCATTCTCCCAAGCGATCACAGAGTCTGTCCGCTCGCTTGAGATGGACTACGCCATATTCAAAGTTGAATTGTCCGAGACTCCGTTGTCCGCGTCGGGCTCTGATGCGGTCAGGTTCCTGTTCTCCGCTTCCGGGACCAATCCTGTCGATGTCGCCAAGTGCGCCTCGGGAGGTGAGATGTCCCGCCTTATGCTTTGCCTCAAGGCGATGATGGCGAAGTTTGTGAATATGCCAACGCTCATATTCGATGAGATTGACACCGGCGTGTCCGGCAGCGTCGCTGACAAGATGGGACAGATGATCTGTTCGATGGGAAAGGATATGCAGGTCTTCGCAATAACCCATCTTCCACAGGTCGCCGCCAAGGGAAACGCTCACTATCTTGTTGAGAAGGAATATGATGTACTTGGCAAGGCCACGACTTCGGTCAAGCCAATAACAGGTCAGGCTCGCGTGATGGAGATCGCCAGAATGCTAAGCGGCAGCAGTATCACTGCCGCCGCCATAGAAAACGCTAAGTCTCTTCTTTCCTCTATTTGACTTTAATTACCGAATAGTCACGCTCATAGACCACCCTGCGCACGGCGCTGTTGACATAGCCGCCGCGGCTTGTCTGAATGAGATGGAAATCCGACTGGAGCCCCTTGCCTTCGGTCCTTATGGAATCATCCCTGTTCCAATTCCGGTTCGTGCCCAATGTCGAGAAGTAGTTCATCAGATCGTAGCCTTGGAACGCCGAGCGGCTTGGCTCCGTGTTGTACAGAGCCCTGTACTCCATCAGGAATTTCTGCACGTCCTTGGAGTCGTAGTCCACGAAATAGGACACGCTTGCGTGAAGGTTGAGGCTGTGGAGCTGTTCAATGTCAATTTCATCGTATGTCCTGAGTCTTGATGTGCTGTAGAGGACGATGTCCTTCTTCTGGCTGGAGACAAGGTACAGAAGCCTTACGACCTCAATGACGAACGCCTTGCTGTCCGAGGCTATGATGACCCTGTTGGTGCCGGTTCCCGTCATAAGTCCGGCAAGCCTGCCCATAATCGATCTTCCTTCCAGAATATTGAAAGAGAAGTCACTGTGTGGCAGACCGGAGTGGTTCACCTCATTGATTACTTCCATCGGATAGCCGCTGGTCGATGCTCCCTTCTGTGAGATAAGGAGGACTTTGTCCGAAGCGCTCAGATCGGTGCGGATCCATTTGACCATATCCTTTATCTGCGCGCTTGTCGGCGTGGGAGCCTGTATGACGTTCGGAATGGTGTCCGCCAACGCCTCGGCCTTAGGGTCGAGAGGGGAGACGATCCAGGACTTGCCCTTGCTGGCGTTCACGGTTCTGGCTATGTCGGAATTGGAGACCGGACCGATGACGAAGTCGCTTTGCGAGAATCTTTCCTCTGTGACCGGTATAGTGCCTCCGGTGACATCGTAAACATTCAGGTTGACCTCGACACCATCCTTGCCCAGATCTTTGGCCGCAAGCAAGGCTCCGCTGTAGAAATCCATCATCTGCGGATCCGCCTTCTGTGACGCTTTGAAAGGCAGCAGAAGGGAAATCTCAACCTCCCGCTTAGGCTTGAATATCTTGTCAAACCAGTTGTCGGCAGGCTTTTCTTCGACTGTCTCCTCCTGTTTTCCGTCAGTCGATCCGGTTGAGTTTATCGCAGAGTTTTCCGCGGCCGAAGCGCCGCCGTTCTCCCATTTTTTAGGATCCTTCGGTATCTTGATCACATCCTTGCGCTTTACCTTATCCGAAGTCATCCCGTTTATATTCATTATGGACTCCTTGGAGACCATATATTTCCTTGCGATGGAGGTCAGATCCTCGAACCATTTGACCCTGTGGGTGAAATATTCATCAGAGCCACTCTCTTGCCGCGTGGCTTGGTCCTCGACATTCACGGGTGCGGTCTCAACCTTTGTGTTCACTGCGGGTTCCTTGTCCTCCATCCTCTCTTTTCCGGTCACTCCTTCCTTTATCGGGATAAGAATGATCTGGTCTTTCTTGAGGCCTTCTGTCTCAAGATGCAAGGTTGGGTTGGCATCGTAGATCTCCTGAATGGTGACGTTGTACGCCTTGCTGATAGAGTACAGAGTCTGGCGTTCCTGGACCACGTGAGTGTAAAAGATTTTTCCGCCGTAGCGTACCTTGTCCGCTGACACCACCACCTGTGGAGCCGCGTAGTCCTGAGCTGACGCTCCGGGCTGGAATGCGGCCGTCAGGCATAGCGAGGCCGCGAGTGCAGTCAAGTATCGGTTCATTGTCTTTTATACAAGTTATCTGAAAACTCCAGCAGCCGTCTGCAGAACGTCTTCCAGGACAGCCTTTCTTTCTCGGCTCTGATGGAGTTGACGCATAGTGTCTTGATGTTCGTGTCGGAAAAATAGGTCTCGATCTCTTTCACGATGCAATCTGAGTCCGCCTTCCGTGCGACAAGTCCCGTGCCGCAGTCTCCGATCGCCTGACGGAGCCCTCCCACATCGGTGACTACCATCGGAACCTCGAAATGATATGCGATGGCGCTGATTCCGCTTTGTGTGGCTGACCTGTAAGGTAATACGGCAAGGTCGGCCGCCGAGAAATAGTCCTTGACCTCAGAATCTTTTATGTAATGCGTGAACAGCCTGATCCTGTCCTTGGCCGGAGATCTGTCGATGATTTTCTGATATTTGTCGAACGAGCCGTAAGGCTCGCCGGCGACGATCAGTTGGTAGTTTTCGTCCAGTCTGCCGAAGGCATCCAGAAGGATGTCAAGACCCTTGTATTCCCGGATCAGTCCGAAGAACAGCAGGTTTTTCATCCCGTGCCTGAGGCCAAGCGCATTCTCTGCCTCCTCCCGTGGCAGTTTCTCTCCGAAGTGTGCGTAAATCGGGTGGAAAAGCGTGACATTCAGAGCCTTTGGCGAGAGTCTGCGCAAATCCTCGGTGACTTCATCGCAGAGGGTCACGTTTCCGGAGCATCCGGACAGAAAGTATTTTGTCAGCGGAGCGTCAAAGAACCTGGGTTCGTGAGGAATCACATTGTGAAGGACGGAGATGACCTTGCAATGCTTTTTGAGCCTGCGGGCTATGAATCCGAGCGAAGGCCCGAAGTAGGACATCCAGTAACTGATGACAACCACATCCGGTTTCCAGTCACGGACAGCCTTATAGGTCCGCCAATACGTAAAAGGATTGGCCGTATCCAACAGAGCATCGCTCTCGATGGGTACGGCG
>CAVKYA010000125.1:0-7325 GCA_963660255.1 Bacteroidaceae bacterium
TGTGGTGCGTCAACCCTCAGGAAGGGGACGGAACCCTTTATGTAAGGAATATGACACCTGAGAGGAAAGGTAAGGCTTCCTGCCGTGAGATCAGCATCCCTCGCGGCTATCAGGCTTCCCTTGACCCTCAAGGCAAATGGCTCTACCTGAGAATCAAACCTCAGTTCGCGACGACCCGCCAGGAAAAGATAGACAAGAAGAAGGCAGAGAATATGACGAAGGACACCTTGGCTGTTGTCGATCTCAAAACGATGACTGTCAGGAAATACGGTCGTGTGGATTCTTACACCACCGGCTCGACCGCAAAGCCGTACATCGCCTACAAATCCACGTGGAAGCACTATAAGGACACCTCTGACAAGAAAGGCACAGACAAGTCCGGACTCATCATCCTGAATCCGGCCACCGACAGGAAGGACACCCTCTTGTACATTGATGCCTATTCCTTCAATCAGGACGGAACCGTGCTTGCGATGACCTCCAAGAAGGACAAGAAGGATTCGCTTTCAGCCACCGCCGTGCTGATCGCCCGCGCTCCGGCCTGCCTTGACACATTGGTCAAGGGGGCGGAGTCCTACAGCCGTCTGACATTCAGCGATGCGGAGGACCAGCTTGTGTTCCTCGGCTCCAAGGACAAGAGCAAGAACCGCAACAAGTGTCAGTCGCTGTACCTTACGACTATCCAGAGACTTAAGACCGGAGAGATCACATATTCAACAAAAGAGATCATCGCCGAGGGAACGAAGGTCGAAGGCACTCCGGGCTGGACTCTCAACGAGAACACCGAACTTCAGTTCACTCCTGACGGGAAACGTCTCTTTATTGGCATCGGCTCCATTCGTCCTCAGAAAGACACCACGATCGTGGACTTTGAGACCGCGCAGTTGGACATCTGGAACTGGGATGCAATCTATACTCCTCCTCAGCAGAGACTTAATGTCAACAAGAAGCTGAAGAAGACATATTCAGCGACAATCGACCTTGCCGAACCAGGAAAGATTGTGCCGCTGACGACATCGTACTTCGACAACATCCGCTATATGAACGGAGGTCTTTCGGAGTGGGTTCTATCGGCTGACAATTCCAAATATGCCCGTACCGCCGTATGGGACTACAATAACCGCTACGACTTCACCCTCGTGAATGTCAAGGACGGCTCAAGAAAGGTTGTGGCTGAGGGACTTAACGTAGGAAGGTTCGATATGTCGCCGAGTGGCAGGTACCTCGTCTGGTTCGACAACGATGAGATGAACTGGTTCACTTACAACACCCTGACCGGAGAGAAAGTCAACCTTACCGCGCAGACCGGCGTCCCGTTCTACGACGAGGAAGACGATCATCCGACCGCCGCTCCGGCTCACGAGTTCTCGCCGAAATGGTTCAAGGACGAGAGCTCTGTCCTGATCATCGACCGCTACGACATCTGGAAATTCTCACCTGACGGAAAAACCGCCGTCAATCTCACCGGGGGAGTTGGCCGCCAGACTTACAACCGCTTCAAGATTATGGATCCGAAGCCGGACACCAGAAAGCCAAACGAGCGCCGCTGCGGACTCGCCAAGCCGCTTGACCCTAAGCAGACGGTCTATCTCAGCGTGTTCAATGAGGAAAGCCAAAAGAACGGATTCGGTAAGGTGAACCTCGCCAAGCCGTCCAAGACTCTTGAATATTTCACCGACACCGTGACCTTCAAGTACATAGCCGGAACCAAGGATTCGGACAGGATATTCTACCAGAAGGGTAACTTCCGCAACTGCTACGATCTTTATTATACTGACGACAATTTCAAGACCTCGACAAAGGTCTCAGCAATCAACCCTCAGATGGCTGATTATCGCTGGGGACGTGCCGAACTCTTCCACTGGAACGCCTACGACGGAACTCCTTTGAAAGGTCTCGTCTTCATTCCGGACGGAGTGAAGGAAGGGGAGAAGCTCCCGGTGATGATCTACTTTTACGAGAAGAACGCCAACAATCTCTATTCGTTCTGGACCCCTGCTCCGTCACGCTCGATCGTGAATATTCCTTTCTACACCTCCAGAGGCTACATCGTGTTCGTTCCGGACATAGTATATAAGGTAGGACATCCAGGCGAGAGCGCCTATAACTGCATCTGCGCCGGAGCCGAGGCTCTTTGTGAGAAGTATTCCATCGCCGACAAGAGCAGGATGGCGATTCAAGGCCAGAGCTGGGGCGGCTACCAGACAGCCTGGCTCATAACACGCACGAATATGTTCGCGGCGGCAGGTTCCGGAGCGCCGGTAGGGAATATGACATCGGCCTACGGCGGAATCCGCTGGGGCTCAGGCATAACCCGAGCCGGTCAGTACGAGCACGGACAGAGCCGTATCGGAAAGAGTATGTGGGAGCCGGGCGCTCTCGACCTTTACATCGAGAACTCTCCTGTGTTCCACGTCGATAAGGTTCAGACACCGGTACTGATTATGCACAATGACGCTGACGGAGCCGTTCCGTGGTACCAGGGAATCGAGTTCTTCTCCGACCTCCGTCGTCTGGACAAGCCGGCCTGGCTGCTCCAGTACAACAAGGAGGCTCACAACCTCGTCCAGAGGCGCAACTGCAAGGACTTGTCTGTCAGACTGCAACAGTTCTTTGACTACTATCTCAAGGGTGCGCCGATGCCAGCGTGGATGAAGACCGGTGTGCCTTACGAGGACAAGGATGAATATTCAGGATTCGAGAATGCTGAATAGATTTTTGTGAATATCGCTTCGATAGGCTCAGCGACCATCATTTCCGGCCACAGAGCCTGTCGAAGTGACTTGTAAAGACCGGTCACTGAGCTTGTCGAAGTGACGTATAAAGACCGGTCGTTGAGCTTGTCGAAGCGACTTTAAATGCAATATTCAATGACAAAACTAGCGATTTTCGACCTTGACGGCACGCTTCTGAACACCGTCGAGGATCTTGGCAACGCCACCAACTATGCCTTGGAGCAGTGCGGCTTCCCGACATATCCGATAGATTCATATTACCAGATGGTAGGCCGCGGAATATTCAATATGTTCCGCTCCGCCTTGCCTTCTGAATATGCCACCGAAGACAATGTCCAGAAGATGGCCTCTTTTTTCATCCCGTACTATGACGAGCACAAGTGTGATTTCACCCGCCCTTACGACGGCATTCCTGTGATGCTCAGGAAGATAACCGAAAG
Source organism: Bacteroidaceae bacterium (assembly GCA_963660255.1). GTDB lineage: Bacteria > Bacteroidota > Bacteroidia > Bacteroidales > UBA932 > Cryptobacteroides. Next base: position 3,176 of record CAVKYA010000125.1, read on the forward strand.
GGAAGTGCGCCTCGCCGTGGCCTCCAACAAGTATCAGGACGGCGCCGAAAAATTAGTGAAGCATTTTTTCGGTGAATATGACTTCGTGAAGATCCTCGGCCAGCGTGAAGGCCAGCCCATAAAGCCGGATCCGGCGATCGTGGACCAGGTCCTTGCCGAGGTTCCGGCCATAACCAAGGCCGAGACTGTCTATATCGGAGACTCGAATGTGGATATGCAGACCGGCTCCAACGCCGCGGTACGCACGATAGGTGTCACTTGGGGATTCCGTGGCCGTGACGAGCTCGCCGCCTATTCTCCGTCCGCCATAGTTGACACCCCGGCTCAGCTGGCTGACGAGATCCTGAAATGATTTTTCGTTATATTTGCACAGATGGAGACGAACGCAAGGCCGACAATATTCCTTTACACTGACGGGGCTTCGAGCGGCAATCCCGGGCCTGGAGGGTACGGGGTTGTGCTTAAGTGCGCCGGGCACGAGAAGGAGATGAGCGGTGGATTCATCCGCACGACCAACAACCGGATGGAACTGCTGGCTGTGATAATGGGACTTGAGGCGATCAAATGGAACAATGCCATTGTTGAGGTCTATAGTGATTCGTCGTACGTCGTCAAAGCTGTGAATGAGGGTTGGCTTCAGAACTGGGAGCGGAAAGGGTGGAAGAAGGTCAAGAATCCTGACCTTTGGATGCGCTTTTTGAATGTCTATAGGAAGCACCGTGTGGCTTTCCATTGGCTCAAGGGGCATAACGGGCATCCCGAGAACGAGCGATGTGACAGGCTCGCGGTGGCCGCCGGTGCGGGTGCAGTCGCGGCGGGAAAGACCCTCCCGGCTGACGAGGGCTACGAACTTAGCGCCCAAAGTGGTGGCAATCTGATTGATTTTGATTAAATTTGTAACTGAATATGTCCGTGTCGGCTGGCAGTGGTACCTTCCGTCCGTGACAGTTAAATAATATCAGATATTATGGAAAGAAATAACAGAAAGCCGATTGTCGGAATCACACAGGGTGACGGCAACGGAATCGGATATGAGGTGATAATCAAGTCTTTGGCTGATGCCAGGATTCTTGAGTCATTCACACCTGTGATTTACGGTTCATCAAAGATTTTCGGGTTCTACCGCAAGCTCATCCACAATCTTGACCAGATGGACACATACGTGATCCAGAGCGCCAAGGATGCGAAACCGAAGAAGATCAACATCGTGAATTGTCTTCCGGACAACGTTTTCGTCGAGCCTGGCCAGTCAACACCAGAGTCGGCAAAATCCGCCATCAAGTCATTGGAGTGCGCTGTTGAGGACATCAAGAACGGAGACATCGATGTCCTCGTGACAGCCCCGATCAACAAGAAGGCTATGGTGGCCGAGGGCTTCGGCAACACCGGACACACTGAATATCTCCAGAAGGAGTTCGGTGTGGACGATGTGCTGATGTTTATGGTCTCTGACCAGCTCAGGATCAGCGTCGTTACCGGGCATATTCCTTTAAAGGATGTGCCAACCTCGATCACGCAGGAGAAGATCGTGAACAAATTGAGGCTGATGACGGCTTCGCTGAAGAGGGATTTCGGCATTGTGGAGCCGAAGATTGCCGTTCTTGGATTGAATCCTCATTGCGGTGACGGCGGGCTTCTCGGAGACGAGGAAGAGACCATTATCCTGCCGGCGGTCAAGGCCGCCAATGCGGAAGGGTTGTTGGCTTTCGGACCGTATTCTCCGGATGGGTTCTTCGGACTTGGACATTATGCAAAGTTTGACGCTACTTTGGCTATGTATCACGATCAAGGTCTGGCTCCGTTCAAGGCGCTTGCCTTTGAGGATGGTGTGAACTTCACGGCAGGTCTGCCGATTGTCAGAACTTCTCCGGACCACGGTACGGCATACGAGATGGCCGGTCGTGATGAAGCCGATCCGCAGTCGATGATGTCTTCGATCTACACGGCGATTGACATCTTCCGCAGACGCGCAGACTATGATACGCTCCACGCCGGGAAGATGCAGAAATCGCAGGAGTAGTCTTCACCGCTCTTTGAGCCTGTCGGCGTGACATATACCACCCGGTCACTGAGCTTGCGGTGCGCTGAGCTTGCCGAAGTGTCGAAGTGACCCTAAAATTAAGGATGATGAAATATAACCGCTCAATCCTGATCACCGGTGGCGCCGGCTTCATCGGCAGCCACGTGGTACGGCTGTTTGTCAACAAATATCCTGAATATCACATCATCAACCTTGACAAGCTGACGTACGCCGGCAACCTCGCCAATCTGAAGGACATCGAAGCCAAGCCGAACTACACATTCGTCAAGGCAGACATCTGTGACTATGATACCGTCCGCAGGATCATTTCTGAATATTCCGTTGACGGAATCATCCATCTGGCCGCTGAAAGCCACGTGGACCGGTCGATAGTGGATCCTTTCATATTCGCAAAGACTAATGTCCTTGGTACTCTGACTTTGCTTCAGGCAGCCCGTGAGCTCTGGGAGCCGCAAGGTTGGGAGGGAAAGAGGTTCTATCATATTTCCACTGACGAGGTTTATGGGGCGCTTGAGCTTACAAGGCCGGAAGGGGATCCTGCCGGCAATGAGTGTGGTGGCGGTCCGTTTGGTGATACGTTCTTCACTGAGGACTGCAAATACCAGCCACACAGTCCGTATTCGGCTTCCAAGGCATCGAGCGACCATTTCGTGCGCGCTTATCACGATACCTACGGGATGCCGACCATTGTCACAAACTGTTCGAACAACTATGGACCATACCAGTTTCCGGAGAAGTTGATTCCGCTGTTCATCAACAACATCAGGCAACGTCGTCCGCTTCCGGTTTATGGGAAAGGGGAGAATGTGCGTGACTGGCTGTACGTCGAGGATCACGCCAGGGCTATAGATTTGATTTTCCATAAAGGAAAGATTGCTGAGACTTACAACATCGGGGGCTTCAATGAGTGGAAGAACATAGATCTGATTAAGGTTCTTATCAAGACTGTGGATCGTTTGCTCGGCCGGCCTGTAGGCTCTGATGATGATCTTATCACCTATGTCACGGACCGGAAGGGACACGATCTTCGTTATGCGATAGATTCATCGAAACTGAAAAATGAGTTGGGCTGGGAGCCGAGCCTTCAGTTCGCGGAAGGGATCGAAAGGACTGTTCGTTGGTATCTTGATAACGGGCAGTGGCTGGACAATGTGACCAGTGGGGATTATCTCCGGTACTATGAGGATATGTACATACACCGGTAGGTGATCGGTCACTGAGCTTGTCGAAGTGACTTTTACAATATAAGCTGCCGGAGGCACAATGGCAGAAAAAAATAACTTTCCGCTTGCGGTAAGGTGTTCTGATGGAGATGCGTTACGCATCTGACATTTCTGCTGTCTTGCGGCCTTGAAACCAAGGAATTCCGCATTGACATCCAATCAGCCTTTGCCTGCTAGACAGAAAGTGTATGCAAAGGTACACATTATTTTGTTATCTCCAAATATTTTTCTGCAATTTGTTGAAAAAATAATTCATTTGACACGTAATAAGTCTTTATTTGATAGTTGAATCGCACGTCAAATTGCTACTTGAAGCGCTATTTCAAGTAAGACAAAAATCCCGATGGCCGCCAACCCTTCGTTCCGTCCCCACATTGGGCCATCGGGAAAATTCAAAGCGACAGACCTACTTCATATATTGGGCGGAAATGTTCTCATCGACGGTTTCGACAGAGTTGGCGATAACCTCCAGACTCGTCCTTTCGATGCCTTCGTTTGATGTGTATTTCTGAGAACGGAGTCTACCTACAACATAGACAGGGAATCCTTTCTGGATGGCATCAAGCGAGGGTATTCCTTTGACTCCTTCCCAAGCTGTCACATTGTGCCAGGTTGTCTCGATGACCGGTTCCCCGTTCCTTCCCTTATAGGCGAAATTCGTCGCTACGGAGAAATGCGCCACCCGCGTCTCCCCGACCTTGAGAATGTTGACATTGCCTACATTCCCTCGGATTTCAAGTCTGTTCAACTGTTCCATAATTCAAGTTGTTTTGAAATTTTGTCTGACGCAAATTTACGGCGGTATATTGTGCGGGAAGCCGGCCATAAAGAATTATCCAAGAGATTTTTCTGAATATTATCAAATCAGGGTCATATTCATCCTTAT
>CAVKYA010000126.1:0-7302 GCA_963660255.1 Bacteroidaceae bacterium
TCTCGCCGGAGTCGCCGGCATAGCGTTCCTGTGCTCATTCTGGTGGGGCGGTGAGGTGCTTGGCAACAGCTTTTTCTACAATAAACTGATTGAGCGTATTGCCTTGGAGACCCCTGAACTCCTGTCCTTCATCTCCGTTCCGCTCGTGATGGTCGCCGCCGTCCTTGTGGTCGCCATCCCACTGTTCATTATGCTCTATGGCGGAGTGATGCTTATCTTCGGCCTCAGGTCCCCGAAATGGCATCCAGGTCTGATCCTGTTCGTCATCTGGCTCATCATCCTGGTGGCTCTTGCCGTCTCCTCTCTGATGACATTCGCAGTGATAGTGTGACCATTTTTGATGAAATGAACCTTAAATGAACTTGATTGGGACTGTGGAAGTGTCTATTTTTGCAGAACATTAACAGCAGTTCTAACTATTTTAAGCGCCGGGATGCCATCTGAGACATTCCGGCGCTGTTTTTCGCCTATCACACAGCCACTTTCATCCTAAATTCATAGATATTCCAGGTTATTTTGTTACTTTTGCAATCCTCGCCGGAGTGCGACTTGGTTTGAAATTGGTTTGAGAAAATGAATATCCTGAAGACATCACTTGCGTATATAATGGTTGTGTTCCTGCTTTCCGGCTGTGGTAGAGACAACGTTCCGGAAAAACTCCTGCCGCCAGCGCTTCCGTCCGTGACCGCCACTGTTGACGGCCGTACGATAGTGCTGACCGCCGAGTTCAATAGTGATGACAACCTCGAAGGCATAACCGAATGGGGTTTCTATTTCGGTCCGGATGAAGAGAATCTGGACTGTCTGAGATTCCGCAAGTCGAACGGGCGGTCATATTCATTGACAAGAGAAAACCTTGAATATTCAAGTGCCTATTTTTATAAGGCTTGGGTCAGCAACGGCCGTGAGGAAGTCTCCACTGATCTTATGACGGTCAGAACCGGTGACGCCTCTGTTGATCCGGAGCCTCCGGTAGTTGATCCGGATCCTCCCGTTGATGAAATAATCCAGTTCAAGGATCCGCTTGTGAAAGAAATATGTGTGGCCAACTGGGATCTTGACGGTGACGGCGAGCTGTCTATGTCTGAGGCGGCGAAAGTGATAGATCTCGGGCACGCTTTCGAGAGTACAGACATTGTGTCATTCAATGAGTTGGAATATTTTACCAATCTGCGTGTCTGTTTTTTGGCGTTGTGCCATAAATTATCTGAAGTCAAATTGCCGGACAGTATCCTTCAGATTCAGGGCAGTGGTTTCAGTGAATGCTGGGAGTTGAAACTGACCAGTCTTCCTAAGAATCTGACTCAAATGGGCGAGTGGGCGTTCCATCAGTGTAAAAACGTGAGATTCACATCTTTGCCTGATGGCCTTGAGACTATTGGGTGGTATGCCTTTGCCGGAGCGGACAACATAGAATTGACTGAGTTGCCGTCCAACCTTATTTCAATAGGCTCGGCTGTTTTTGCGGGTAAGCAGGGTGTCCTTCCCGAGGACCTCCCCGCTTCGTTAAAGATGATAGGTTCGAGTGCGTTTGGTGGGATAAAGAATTTCAATCCAAAGAGCATTCCGTCAGGAGTGTCAGAGATAGGTGAAGGCGCTTTTGATGGCTGCGAGGCTTTGTCTTGGACAAAACTGCCTGATTATCTGGTTAAGATCGGTGAGAACACATTCCGTAATTGTTGGCATCTGGCTGCGACTGAATTGCCTACCGGACTTAGGGAAATAGGCAACAATGCATTCGAGAATTGCTATCTTCTGAATATTACAGAGTTGCCTGATGGTCTTTTTACAATTGGTGACGGAGCGTTTAAAAATTGCGGAATAAAGAACCTTTCGATTCCGGCAAGTGTCGATCATATTGGTACCGAAGCTTTTTATGGCTGTTATCCTTCCGTCGTCAAGATTTACGCTTCGGAGCCACCGAAAATGTTGGACACCTATCTTGGCAATAGGGCAGAGGCTATTTATGTGCCGGAACAATCTATCCCGAAATATGAATCCGCCGCAAACTGGAGTAAATGGAAAAGTAAATACAAAGCCTTGTCTAATGGCGACTCACCGGAACCTCCGACCCCGGACGGGAAGAATATTCAGTTTAAGGATTCCGCTGTCAAGGCGATTTGCGTTTCCAACTGGGACAAGGATGGCGATGGCGAATTGTCTTATGAGGAGGCGGCTGATGTGAGAACGATCGGGAGTGCGTTCTCTCGCAGCACTGACGTTCGCTCATTCAAAGAGTTTGAGTATTTCACAGGACTCTCATCTGTCCCGGACAATGGATTTTGTGATTGCTGGTATCTGATTGATATTAAATTACCACCTAATGTTTTGCGGATAGGGAATATGGCATTCTCGGGTTGTCCTAACCTGTGTTTGACTGAACTTCCGGAAGGACTCCGAGATATAGGTGCTTATGCGTTTGGCGGTTGTGGGAACATAAGATTGAATTCCCTCCCTGAGACATTGACATCAATTGGCGCTTATGCTTTTCGTTCTTGTAATAATGTGTCATTGACTAAGTTGCCTCCTCTTTTAACTTCTATTGAGGCCGGAACGTTTGAAGGGAGCGACGGAATCCTTCCTGAAGAATTGCCGTCTGGCTTGGTCTCAATAGGGCCAAGCGCATTCCGATGTGTGTCGAAGTTAAATCTCAAGAAACTCCCTGATGGCTTGAAGGTCATTGACCTTCAGGCTTTTGACGAGTGTGAGACTCTTGCCTTGACAGAACTTCCGTCAGGTTTGACCACAATTGGGTCTAGTGCCTTCAAGCACTGTAAGAATCTGAGGCTTAAGAGCCTTCCATCGGGAATTACAAAGATTGACAATGAGGCGTTTGTGGGTTGTGTCTCTTTGGAGTTCACGTCGCTTCCTGAAACTGTGACGGAGATTGGCAAAATGGCCTTTATGGATTGTGCGTTCAAGAAAATGACCATCCCTTCATTAGTTGTCCGGATAGGGGAGGATGCATTCAAAGGTTGCGAGTCGTTGAAGTCGGTAGAAGTCCTGGCGGAGGACCCTCCTGTTATGGATGACATTTATATTGGTGAATATGTGGATGTCATCCGCGTCCCGTCCGCCTCCTTGGAAAAATACTGTACCGCTCCAGGTTGGAGCCAATGGAAAGACAAGATCCAACCGATCGCCTCTGAGTAATCAATCTATTGTCGGTTTTCAGAAGGTTGTTGAAGAATAGTCATCGATTTGTTACTCTTTGGCAATCTTCCAAGACTCGATAGTTCGCATCTGTGTGGAGATATTCTATCCGACCTTGACCAGTTCTTTGCCGGCCGCTGAGTCGGATTCGGTCGCTGAGTCATATTCGGTCACTGAGCCTGTCGAAGTGACCACCCTTCCCGAACCTCCGCGGTCTGCTGAGAAACACATATTTGTAATTCTCCGCCAAGTCGTGCACAAACCCCGTCTTGTCGATGTAGAGATATCCTCCCTCAACAATGTCCCTGAACATCTGTATCCCGATCGGGTACCTTATCTTTCTCGCCTCCATAGCTCTTAACATTTATTGTCCGATTTCAGAGATAATGAATATTCTCCAACTATCATATCATCGCACGTCCGCGTTCCAACTAATCTGGCTGATCACAATCCCTAAGCTCCTCAATCATCCGCGGACGGCGGTAGTACCTTGCGCGGAGATATTCAAGCAACCTGCCTGATGCGTCATCCTCATCTTTCAGCCGCCGCATTAATTTAATGCAGGACGCTACTTTTGAATATGCTTTTGGATTGGCGTTGGCCTCCGCAAACTTTTTAAGAGATTGCTCAAAGATGTTCAGTAATGGTTGGGAATAATCCTCTCTTAACGCCATCGCATATTCGCGGATCGCGTCAAGTTTGTCATAACCCTCATATTCATTAATGAGCTTGAACAGGCGCTCCAATTCTCCTTCTTCCTTGAATATGCTCGCTTTGCAAACCCTGCCGTATAGTGAGAAATCGGGCAGATCCGCATCCTTGATCATCCTCTCAAGGAACACTTTCCATTCTTTTGGATTGACCAGTGATTTAAGCCTGTGATAGTATTCCATTCCTCCGGAATATTCAATGAACATTCTTCGGCTGTATTCGATTTCTGATTTAATGTCTCCGGTTAAAGTATAAACCGCTATTTTCGTCTCGATCCAACGCTTTTCTGTTCCTCGGCTGCCATCCTTTTGGGCCAATCTGATTCCATCATCTATGAGCCTCAGGGCCTTGGAGTAGTCTTTAGCCTCAATTTCCTGATTGACCACATCCTTTCGTATTTCAGGAAGGTAAAGATAGTTCTCATAAAGATGTCTGACCTCTTCCGTGCGTCCGAGCCTGGTAAGAATCTCAACCTTTTGACGAACCCATTCAGGAAGCCGGTATTCTGATTCTTCTGCAAGATGTCTGTCGATCAATTCAAGAAAGGTCTCGTCACTCAGGGTCAGAGCGTTGATTTCTTGAGATAATTCCGAGAGATCATAGTAACCATATTCTGAGAAGAATGAATTTCGGGTTGTTTTGTCCAGTTCCTCAGCAATGGACCGCTTTAATTCCTTGTTGACACCATCGGAATTGACGATTGTTTTTATTGTATCGGCGACATTTCCGCAGATTTGTGTGATGCTGCCAAAATCACTATATTCAGAATCATCGTATGTGTCAATGGATTCCAGTGAATGTAGTATTTGCATAGGTATCGCCGCGGCCTCATTGGATTTTCCGGCATCAAGCAATAACTTCGCTTTCTTCAGAAGTTTCCCAACCGCTGTTGACAGTGACTCCCAGTCTGCCCTGAAGCTCCGGTAGAAGCCTCTGTAATAATTCTCACCGATGACACAGGTTGCGAAAGCGTCTTTGACTTCTTCAATGTAACTATCCGTGGTTCCGGACAGGCAACGCTCGGCCACCATTTTAATTAACCTCTCTCTGAAGCCTTTATCTTTGTCCGCATAGTCCACCACAAATGTGGATAATGTATCGAAATCTACAATTGAGAGAAGTTCGTCAAGGTTGTTTGTCATATAGCAAATGTTTGAAGAATAATAGAAAACCTATGACCAAAACATAGTCCCGCCAATCAATGAATATGGTCGCGGAACTTGCCTAATCAATCTTCCAGGATTCAATCGTGCGGGTCTGGGTTGAGATGTTTACCCCGACCTTGACAAGTTCTTTGCCGGCCGCTGAACCTTTGTCGGTCGCTGAGTCTGATTCGCTCACTGAGTCATATTCGGTCACTGAGCTTGTCGAAGTTCCCAGCCTTCCCGAACCCTCAAACCTATACGGAATCAGATACCCTTTCTCGTCAATCTGCCTCAACGCCTCCTCCGCCGACCCATCCACCTTGAACTCAAAGACATAGATCCGATCTTTTGTCCAACAAACGGCATCCGCCCTCCCGACAGCCGACTTGACCTCGGCCTGGGTATAGTAACCAAGCAGTGAGAAGATCAGATAGATGATCGTCTGGAAATGCTTCTCGGACTTGTTCTCCAGATCGTAAGGGATTCCCGCGAGGTAGGACTGCATAAGCATCAGGGCCTTGTCGATGTCGTGCCTGTACATCGCGACATAGAACTGTGCCACAAAACCGCTTCCGGTCATTTTCCGGTTCTTGTATTGTGCCAGCAGTCCTTGTGTGAAGCCGATCTTGACCTCCTTGTTAGGGTAACCCAAAGTGTAGAGATGCAGTTCACGGTCATATTCCTTTATTGTCAGATAGCCAGTCTGATATAGCATTGGGAGGGCGTTGTCGCTGATTTCCGGCGAGACATCGAAGTCGGACTCAGGAATCATCGGCATACTGTCAAGGGTTGTCTCGTCAATCTCGGAGTTCCTCAGTCTCTCAAGAAGGTATGTCGGGGTACCGGTGTCGAACCAGTAGCTTCCTATCTTCTTGGCAGCGAGTGCCTTCATCAGACTGAACGGATTATAGATGTCCTCGGACTCTTCGCTGAAATGATACCCATCGTAGTTGTCCTTCAACAATTGCCTTGCATCCTCAAACTGAATATTCAGCCTTTCCGCCAGCTCTTGTACCGGCTTGCGCATCCCGCTGTCAATCTCACTCTTTGAAATTCCGCAGATCGCAGAATATTCCGGCATCATCGAGATGTTCTGCAGATTGTTCAGTTCACTGAATATGCTGAGTTGCGCGAACTTGTTGATTCCAGTGATGAACACGAACCTAAGATACGGATCCAGACTTTTGATAGGGCTGTAGAAGTTTCTCATTATCTGCCTCATCGGATCAAGTCTATCCTGATCGTTCATCACATCCAGCAGCGGCGCGTCATATTCATCAATGATTATGACGGCCTTTTCGCCGGTCTGCTCCACAGCCCTATGAATCAGGCCGAGAAAGCGTTGGTTGATTTCTGTCTCTTCAGCTACTTTCCCGTAAATGCGCTCATATTCCAAAAGTTTGAGGTTCAGTTCGCTGAGTAACTTCTCTTCATTCAGATGCTTCGCCGTTGACATATCAAAGTGGAACACCGGATGCTTCGTCCACTCTTCCTTCAATTCTCCGGCCTTCAGCCCATTGAACAGTTCCTTGTCCCCCGCAAAGTAACTATGAATAGTAGATGACAGCAGCGACTTCCCGAACCTCCGGGGCCTGCTGAGAAACACATATTTGTAATTCTCCGCCAAGTCGTGCACATACCACGTCTTGTCGATGTAGAGATATCCTTCTTCGACAATGTCCCTGAACGTCTGCACCCCGATCGGGTACTTAATCCTTTTCGCCTCCATAGCATCTATTCAATTACTGTCCAATGTCAAAGATAATGAATATTTCATAAACTTCACGTCATTTCTCCCTCTCGGGAATCACATCCGCCCATTATCGTTGCCCAATCTTCCACAACCGTATTAATTTGGACCAAATATGAACCAAACAATCACTAAAACTTTGAATATATTTGCAACGTTACAATCGGTGTTCCCGCCCTGCCACCTTTTGGCACAGGAAAACGTTTATTTTGTAATACGAAAAAATCAAAGATATTAAAATTATGCTAAGAGGTTACACTTGGTTCCGCTGCCCGAAATGCGGGAACATATTCAAATCATTGGACTGTGAGAACAACGCTACGATTTTCTCAACCCCAATGCCCTGTCCCAAGTGTGGCACAAAAAGTCAATCTATTGGTATATGGGAAACTATACTTTCTTTGGTTAACAAATTTATTAAGTGAAAGGCAATGTTTTTTAGTATAAATAGGGTTGAACATCGATTGTGCAATCTCGGATATATAATATGTTTGTAAATGTATGTCTTAAATTATGCCTTTGTTTTTGGGAATAGCTATGAAG
>CAVKYA010000127.1:0-2778 GCA_963660255.1 Bacteroidaceae bacterium
AAATCGGCCCGACCGGGCTCTCTGCGTCCCACTTGACGCAGTTCGTGCCGCGCCTTACCGTCAACTCGTCAAAGTTATATTTTCCCATAATATTACAATTACATTTTCAAATTCCCTTTCCTGCTCCCAAAATTGCTTTCCACCTGAAAATCAGAGCATTCATATTCATAAAATCCGGCATCTCCTTGACATAAGCAAGCAATTTCGGGTGAACAGACTTCGAAGATAGCAAAAATCCATTAAATTTGCGAAGTATGAAAATCTTTGAATATATTTTCCTGGCCACGGCACTTGCCGCCAGCTTATGCGGATGCGTGCGGAATGTCGGCGATGATTTGCCGCAGGACACCGCTGAACCGCAATTTTTGAATATAATCCCTGAGCCCAATGGTGGATATTCATTGGTCTCGATCTCACCGTTCGACGGAAGCCGGGACACGCTGGAAATCAGTAAACCGTTGGACAGACTGATTGTGATGAGCACATCATACATCGGATTTCTTGATGCCATCGGGGCGGACTCGGCGATCGTTGGAGTGTCTGGCGGTGAATATGTCTGTGACTCATCAGTGACGGCCGGTCTGAACAACGGAACCGTAGCGGACATCGGTTACGACGCGAGTCCTGATTATGAGAAGATTATGGCATTGAAGCCGGACCTTCTCCTGACATATTCAGTCTCCTCTGTCAAATCGCAGTTCCTCTCAAAAATTGAGTCTCTGGGAATCAAGACGTTCATAGTCAACGAGCATCTGGAGCATCACCCTCTCGCCAGAGCCGCATACATCCGCCTTTTCGGAGCATTGACCGGGAATATGGCAGTGGCTGACTCGGTGCTTAAAGTCGTCTCGGAGAACTACATTTCTCTGCGTGATTCAGTTGCGACAACGGCACACACACCGAGAAAGGTTCTTGTCAACATCCCATACAAGGACCAATGGTTCGTCCCCGGTCAGGAAAGTTATCTCACAACCCTGTTCAAGGATGCAGGTGGAGAGATTCTCGGTGCGAAAGCCGGGAGTTCAGTCTCCGGACAGATCTCAGTCGAGACGGCATATTCATTGTCAAAGGAAGCTGATCTTTGGATGAATGTCGGATGGTGTCGGACGTTGGAGCAGCTTCTTTCAGTCAATCCTTTGTTCGAGGACTTTCTCAGGAATATTCATAGAAACGCCTCTGTCATAAATCGTTCCGGATTCAAAGAAAGCGAGCGGACCGCCTGCAAACCATCCACTAATGTGGTCTGGAACGACAACAAACGCCTCAACGCCAAAGGCGGCAACGACTTCTGGGAAAGCGGTGTGGTCCGTCCAGACCTCCTTCTCCGTGACCTCGTCGGGATATTCAGTGAAGATGCCCACACTCCGACCTATTACAAAGCGGTAGAATAATGGACCCATTTCATTGGCATCTTTCCGTGAGTGAAATGAGCTGATTCACGCAAAGGCCTCAATCTGAATGTCTCGTGCGTAAAAAGAAGGTTCTTGCGCACGAGGTCGGTCCGGACAACAAACGGTGCGTCAAGATGCCGATTTTGCGCACGGAATGTCAATCGTGAAGATCCCATAAGAACTTGATATTAATTTTCTCGCCAAAGCGTTCTATTCCAAGTTCCATTATGCTGTCTTTGTGCTCATAGAAATATCTGCCGGCATAACGGTCTGAGAATCGTTTCTTTCCTAAATGCGTCACCACATCGTAGTTTCGTAAACCCGCCCTGTAAGATGGCATATCGCGTCCGACGTCAATGGCAACGGCGGCTGAATCATTCTTGAACGGAATCATATTTATGCCGGAATAATACGCTCCGTGATCTTGAACATATTCGTAAAAATCCTCTTCGACCCTATTCCTTTTGAAGTAAGCCTTCCGCTTGCCAAGATCAAGGATAATATTGAATTTGGACAACAGTCCCAGACCTGCCGCAACCTCTTCAAAACCGTAGTCTGACACGATAGAAGAGACCACAAGTGTGTCATTTACTATTCCGGAATCCACTATGTGATAGGTCTTTGTAGAAGTAATCTCCTCATAATCAAGTATTGAATTCTCCTCCAGAAAAGCCTTCTCCTTCTTATATGATTCCGGCTCGCATATCATCGTCATAGATGTGCCATAGGTTCCTGTGTCAATCAGGAGGTCAAACGATGTGGACAATGTGTCATCAGCGCCATTGAAAACAATCGGAAAATTCTTGACACACAAATAGTTCTCATTAAAGTATATGTCTGTCGCCAAGTCAGGATTCCCTACGGATGCGACAAAATCATTCCCGACCTCCAAGTCAATCCTGCAATTCTCGAAATCAAAACACCAGATATGCTCATCCGACTTCGGTATGCAGATTATCGCGTCCGCGCCATAGGCATTCCGCAAATCCGCCACGAAAAATTTATCGTACCAGAGGGTGTCCCCTACCATAACAACATCTATGTCGTTGTGGAACAATTTCCATCTTGCCTTTCTTCTTGAATATGAGAACTCAACATCCTCGACAGTCATTCCGCCGGCAAGACGGATGGAATCGAGATAAGGAAGTTTCGCCGCGATGTTTTTATCAAGCACCAAGCCCGGACAACCGGTGTCAAACAGCGCATCCAAGGCAATCGTGTCAATCTGGGCCGCAATATTGATAAGTGTCACTCCACTTTTCTTGTCAAAGCGATAAGAGAAATTCGGAGGTCCAACCGTTTCGTTCTTTTGCTCTGGAACGGAAGCACAGGCGTACAATAAAACAACAGGAAGTAGTATGTATATGAGTCTCATAAAGTTCAGCGG
>CAVKYA010000127.1:3027-7226 GCA_963660255.1 Bacteroidaceae bacterium
CATATTCGCATCTTTAATTCGTGGGTATAAGGACCTCCGATGAGCATTCCGGAATCGTAGTTCGACTCGAAGACAACCGCGTCGGACTTACGGGCATATTCAATGGCCTCGTCAGTCACCCTGCCGGCGTCGGTCATCAGGAAGAATCTTACTCCCGACCACTCGATGTAGTAGCCTACGGTCTGGGTGGCATCGTGCGGAACCACAAAATGGCTGACAAGCGGAAGTTCCTCTTCGGGAACATCACCGCGCAACTTAATTCTGATAGGGCCTTCTTCCGGAAGGATGCAACGGTAATCCGAGATGTAATCCTTTGTGAATGTGTGATGCGAGAGAGCCTCGTGGAGCACAGCCGTGGCATATACCGGCTTCTTGATATGCTTGCAGTACGACCCGAGATGACGGATGTGGTCCAGATGGTCGTGAGTGACCAGCACGGCTTGGAATGAATCCACATCAAAGCCGTTTTCCGTCAACGTCTTTTTCAAACGCCGTTGACTCACACCGGCATCAATGAGAAGCCCGGACCTGCCGTCGGAAAGGATATAGCAATTGCCGCAGCTGCCGCTGGAAAGACTCAGGAACTTCAGCATCACTTCTTTTCCTCCTCGCAATATTTCGAGATGACGCTGTAGGCATCACCCACGCCGAGTTCACCGGCTCTCGAAAGGTCAATACAACCTTTCTCTTTGTCCTTCAAATATATAAGCACAAGGCCTCTGTTGTAGTAGGCATCTCCCATATAAGGATAGACATTGATGGCCTTCGTATAACTATCAACCGATTCAACAAACTTTGAGGACAGACAATAAAGGTTCCCGAGATTGAAATAGACATACGGGATTCCCGGGAGGATCCTGTCGGCGGCCTGCATATCCTCAATGGCCTCTGAATAATCATACGTCCTGCTCACCTGGTCACGCACACGTGCCCTGGTCGTCCCTTTGTCGTCCATAGTCAAAGTCTGGACGTTGTTCTCAATGGACGAGATGAAATCAATCATCTCGGCACGGAGCACACCCCTGTTCAAGTAGTAGAACGCCTTGTAGTACTCCGAATATTTTCCATTGCTCTCTGAGTTCACAGCGGCGTCGAACTGGTTCAAGGCCGAGGTGAACTGCTTTGACTGCACATCGTAGAGACCTCTGATGAAAGCCCTGTCAGCGTCTGTCAAAGATTTAGGATCTCCGGCGGCCAGATAGGAATCCCCATAGATCGACGCATCGATTCCGTGAGCGAACTCAGGCTTGACAAGGGAATCGGAGTTGGACACGGTCATCACAATCGGAGAGTCCGAGATGAACTTGTCGATCAGCGGATTCTCGTAGCGATGCCTCAAAGCGAAGTTCTGATTGTCACGCTGAGTCGCCAGACTGAACTTGTAGAGCGATTTCAGGCGGATGTTGATGTCTCTGTTCTGAAGAAGCTCGTTGTCGAAATCCTTCTTTGCAAAATCCGCGTCCAAAGCGATCAAGGAACTGTATTTCTTGGTCGTATCCGCGAACGATCCCTCATCCGTGGCGTTCTTCGCCCGGTATTCCTGCACCTTCTTCTGGGCAGTGTCGTAGTCCTGCTTGGAAGACTTGGTGCGCCCGAGCATATTCTTTACATACGATCGGTTCAAGTAGGCCTTGGCAAAATCCGGGTAGAGCTCGATGGCCTTGTCGTAGTCGTCAAGGGCATCCATCCAACGCCCCATCTGAACAAAGTACGAGGCACGGTTGTAGTATGCCAGAACGTTCTCCGGATTGATGTTGATGACGTGATCCATATCCGCGAGCGCGTCCTCCATATTCCCGACCTGAGCGTTGATCAAACTTCTGTTATATAGGGTCAGGGCGTTGCCCGGCTCGTCCCTCAACACCCTGTTAAGGTCATTCATCGCGGCGTTGTAGTTGTTCTGGTCGTAGTACATCAACGCCCTGTTGAAATAGGCGAATGTGTTGGTCGTGTCCAGACCTATGGCCTTGTCCATATCAGCGATGGCATCCTTGTAGTCATTCCTCAACGCATAGACACGGCCACGGCGGATGTAACCCTCCGGATCGAAACGGTCCAGTCTGATCGCTCTGTTGTAATCCTCCAAGGCCTTTGTCGTGTCTCCGAGGAAAAGATAGGAAGCGCCCCTGTTCAGATAGGCGGACGGATCTTTGGATTCCTTCCTGATGTAGCGGTCGAAATCGGACACGGCGTTATCGAACTGCTGTGCCAGAAAATATGTCACTCCCCTGCTGAAATACAATCCGTTAAGCCCCGGACGAAGTTCCATCGCGCGATCAAGATCCTTCAAAGCCTCGTCGTACTTCCCGAAACGGCTCAACGTTATGGCCCTGAAATGGTAGCCGTTGGTGAAGACCGGATTGAGACGCACGGAAGTGTTGAAATCAGCCTGCGCGCCACGCAGGTCACCAAGATTGTACTTGGCGATTCCTCTGTAGAAAAATGTCCAGCAGTCAGTGGAATCCAGACGGGCAAGCACATTGAAATGGCTTATGGCCTCAGAGTACTTCCCTTCCGAGAGAGCCGCGCGGCCTCTGAAATTAAACACATCCTTGTCGTACTGAGCGTTGGAGACCCAAGCGAGGCACAACAGGAAAAACAGAGACAGCACAGATCTTTTCATATAAATATTTTTTACTTTAATACTTAAATTACCTATTTTTGTTGTTTGCAAAGATAAACATTTATCGTGCCTTGAAGACGCTTTTAAGTAAATTTTTCATATTCGCCATCCTCGCGGTGTCCGCCGGGGAGGCTTTGGCGCAACAGACAACCACCAAAATGGTACCGTCAGGACGCAACGCCGAGAAGATCATTACGGCCGAGAATCTGCAAAGACAGGTCGAATATCTCTCCGACACAACATTCAAAGGACGCTCCACAGGAAGCAAAGGGGCGGCCGAAGCCGCTCTCTGGATCTCACGGAGGTTCGAGAACGCCGGGCTTATGCCGTTTGAGGGCAGTTGGAGCCGGTCTTTTCCGGTCGGTGATGTTGTGGGGCGCAATATTCTTGGATTTCTTCCCGGAAAAAGGGAAAGCGCCAAAGAATGGTACACGATCGTGACGGCCAACTATGACAGCCACGGAATAATAGACGGGAACATTTATCCGGGAGCCGACAGCAACGCCTCCGGGGTTGTGGCGATGCTGAGCATAGCGGATATGTTCAACAAGATGAAAGGCTACGGCAGATCCTACGGGAAAAACATAATATTCGTCGGCCTTGACGCAAGGGAGAAGAATTCAGCCGGTGCCGAGGCTTTGTGGAAGGACATCGCCGACGGAAACCTTAAGGATCCGGTCAACGGAGAGACGATCACCAAGGACAAGATCAACGCCGTGGTTGTCCTTGACATCCTCGGAAGTTCGCTGGAGCCTCTGCGCAAAGACAGGAAGGACTACCTGATAATGCTGAGCGGCGGCCAGTACACCTTCGAGTTCACAAGGGCGAACGAGGGGAAGGACCTTGGACTGGACATCTCCACAAGCTACTACGGCAGCAAGAATTTCACAGAGATGTTCCACGGCAGGATCGGCGACCAGAAAGTGTTCACGGGAAACGGGGCGACCTGCGTCGTCTTCACTTCCGGCATCACGATGAAAACCAACAAGGTCACTGACACGGCCGACACCCTCGACTACGAAGTTTTACGCAAAAGAATATTCCTAATCTTCCACTGGTTGGAAAAAATACTCTGACAATGAAAGAATTCTGGTCAATGATAAAGCGCTATGTCGCGCCTTTCAAGAAATATCTCGCCGGCTCGATAATTCTGAATATCCTGTCGGCGGTGTTCAACATCTTCTCGTTCGCGATCATCGTGCCGATCCTGCGCATCCTGTTCAAGATCAATGAGACGGTATATTCATTCACCCCGTGGAATGAGGTGTGGCAAATGCCGTTCAAGGATCTCGGGGACGCGTTTATGTCGAACGTCTATTGGACGCTGGAGCAGCAGATCTCCACTGTGGGAGCTTCCACGGTGCTGCTGTTTCTGTGCATATTCCTGATCGTGATGACGGCTCTCAAGACTGCCTGCTACTTCGGCTCATCAGCGGTTATGGTCCCTATCCGCACAGGTGTCGTGAAGAACATCAGGATGGACATCTACAACAAGATCCTCGCCCTGCCTCTCGGCTTCTTCTCGGAGGAGAAGAAAGGCGACATCATCGCGAGGATGAGCGGTGACGTGCAGGAG
>CAVKYA010000128.1:0-7219 GCA_963660255.1 Bacteroidaceae bacterium
AGAGGGAGAAACTTCAGATGCCTGAATATGGCCGCATCGTCCTGAATATGGTCGAACAGGTCAAGGCTATCCCTGACAGGGACAAGAGAAGCGAGCAGGCCAAGGCCGTGGTCAGGGTTATGGAACTGCTTAACCCTCAGGTCCACACACAGGAGAATTATGAGCAGAAACTTTGGGATCATCTCTATATGATCGCCGGGTATGACCTTGACATCGATTCTCCGTATCCGGCTCCGCATCCGGAGGCGATGGACGTGCCGCCGATGGTCATACCTATCGACAAGTCTCCTGTGCGCGCCAATCACTATGGCCGCAACATCGAGAGTATAATCGATCTCATCGCCGGAGAACCGGAAGGAGAGGTCAAGAGGGCGATGCTGCGCTCCCTTGCCATCTATATGCGTCAGCAGTACCTGATCTGGAACAAGGACAGTGTGGCGGACGAGACTATTTTCGCCGATATCGAGAAATTGTCCGACTATCGGATTCAAATTCCTGAGGATCTGGAACTTACCAAGATATCATTCGACTCGAACTTCTCGCGTCCTGGTTTGAATCTGAATATGGGACAGAACCGCAGGAACAACAAGAAAGGCAACCGTAAGAACAGGAAATAATGCTCAGGTTCTGGAGAAATATGGATGACGAGGACAAGGCACGGCTGGTGAGGTTCACCGGCCTTGCGGTAGCTTTGCTGGCAGTGTTCACGCTGCTGTCCATCATCTCGTATTTCTTTACCTGGAAAGCGGATCAAAGCGCTTTGTCCTCACGTGTGGGAGACATTACCGTTGAGGTAAGTAATATAGCCGGAAAAGTCGGTTACCGATGGGCGGATCTTCTTGTCCGCAGATGGTTCGGAATCGGAAGTCTGGCCTTTGTGGTGATTCTGTCAGCTGTCTCAGTCAGACTGTTGCTGCATAAGTGGAATTATTCGATGCTGAAGACGACCCTTCTGACGGTGTCGGGGGCGATGATCGCTTCGTTCATCCTTGCGTTCGTCTCTGACCTTGCAGGTCTTGGCAACGTTTTCGGAGGTGGTCTCGGCGGAGAGTGCGGGGAATCCGTAATCATCTGGGCGAGAGTCTTGTTCGGGAATATTCTTACAGGAGCTGCGCTGGCTTTTCTGACTGTTGTCTGGTTGGTTCTGGCTTCGAGGAAGTTCTCTGATTGGCTGATGGCGCTGGGAAAGAAGAAGGCACCGGAAGGGAAGTCCCTTCGACAGGCTCAGGGACCGGGAAAGAAAACGGACCGTCCGGTGGCTGAGCGTGCCGAAGCCACTGCGTCAGCGCCAGGACAGAACGCGTCAACTGTCAATGCTGAGGATTCATCTCTGAATACAGAACCGTCCCTTCGACAAGCTCAGGGACCGGAAAGAGAGCCAGTCAAGGGACCGGGACGATCGGTGGCTGAGCCTGTCGAAGCCACTATGACTCAGCAGGGTTTAGCCACCTCCGAAGCCACTGAACCAGCCGATAAGTCTATGGAAGTGGTCAAAGGCGATAAGTTGTCCACCGAGATAAAAAAAGATCTCCCGAGAATCAATGTTCGTGACGAACTGCCTGACTACCAGTTTCCTTCATTGGAACTTCTGGATTCATATTCATCAAGCCGCAATGAGGTCTCCGATGAGGAATTGTCCCGCAACAACGCCAGGATCCGCAACGCACTGGAGAACTACCGCATCCAGATCAATGATGTCAAGGCCATCGTCGGACCGACCGTCACTTTGTACAAGGTTTACCCGGCTCCGGGAGTCAAGATCGCCGAGTTCAAGAGGATTCAGGAGGATCTCGGTATGCATCTACACGCAAGGGGAGTCCGTGTGGTCACCCTGACTGATTCCGTAGGCATTGAGGTCGCGAATGACCGTGCGTCGATCGTACCTATGCGCGCCGTTCTCAACGATGAGGCTTTCCGTACCAGCAAGGCTGAGCTTCCAGTCGCCATCGGGTACACCATCCAACAGAAAGTCAAGGTCTTCGATCTGGCGGATGCCCCGCACCTTTTGGTGGCCGGAGCTACCAAACAGGGTAAGTCTGTGGGACTCAACGCAATAGTTACCTCTTTACTGTATGCGAAGCACCCTTCCGAACTGAAATTGGTCTTCATTGACCCTAAAATGGTCGAGTTCTCCGCCTATGCACATCTTTTGAAGCACTATCTCGCTGTTCTCCCTTGCAATGACGAGAGGGAGGAGATGGACAATGCGATTGTGAAGAAGGCCGACAAGGCCGATAAGATCCTCCGCTCGTTGTGCATTGAGATGGATCAACGCTATGAACTTTTGAGCAAGGCCTCGGTGCCTAACATAAAGACATACAACGAGAAGTACCGCAACCGGAAACTTCTCCCTACTGATGGGCACCGCTTCCTGCCGTACATAGTCACCATCATTGATGAATATGCCGACCTGACGATGTCAGTCGGGGGCAGCGGTGACGCCAAGGCCGTGGCCCGCAGCATCACCACGTCCATCATCAGGCTTGCACAGAAGGGGCGCGCAGCCGGTCTGCACGTTGTTTTGGCCACCCAGAGACCTTCAGTGGATGTCATCACAGGACTCATCAAGACGAACTTCCCGACCAGAATCGCGTTCAGGGTTGTTTCCAGAACGGACTCGGCCACAATCCTGGACTCTCCGGGAGCTGAGAAACTCATCGGTAAGGGAGATATGCTCTACTATGCTGGAGTCGAGATGGAGCGCGTCCAGTGCGCCTACATCGACAGCGAGGAGATCAACAGGCTCACTGAATATATCGGTTCGCAGGATGGTCATAACAAGTGCTTCAACACCCCGTTCTACCTGCCTCCTGTAGATGACGACACGGAAGAGGGATCCGGTGGAATGGTCGATATGACAAAGCTTGACGAGCGCTTCGAGGAGGCGGCCAAACTTGTGGTTATGAGCCAGCGAGGCTCCACGTCAGATCTCCAAAGGCGACTCGGAATGGGCTACGCCAAGGCCGGGCGTGTTATGGACCAGTTGGAGGCTGCCGGAATCGTTGGCCCTCAGGAAGGCTCCAAGCCTCGTCAGGTGCTTGTCTCCAGTCTTGATGAACTGGACAAGATCATAGATGCTTACAAAAATCAGTAATCCGCCGAAAGGCACGACTTGTGCAGACGCACATAAAAGTATGAAGACAATCACAAAGATATTCATTGCCGCCGCAGTGGCGCTTTTTGCGCTGCCGCAGACTTCATTTGCCAAGAGCAAGACTCTTGAAGCGTTTGTCAGCAAGGTCTCATCCTCGCTCGTTTCATTTGATTATTCGTTCACGATGCCGACAAAGAAGGCCAAGATGACCGGAAACGGAAATGTGAAGGTGCAGGGAAACTCGTTCCTCGTGGACGGAAACGGTCTGGAGATCTGGTGCGACGGGAAGACCCGCTGGACTGTTGACAGGATTTCGGAGGAGGCTTTGGTTGAGTCTGTCGATGATTCCTTCGACAGCTATGCCACAAATCCCGCTCTGATGATCGCGTCTGTTGACAATGCGTTCAGAGAGGAGTCTTTCGGACCTTCAAGGTTCGACGGAAAGACCGTTGACGCGTCTGTCCTCTCTCCGGTTCATAAAGGGAAAAGCTCAATGGACATCGCTGGACTGAAACTTTTCTTCAAAAGCGGGACAACAACTCTGATCGGAGCCGAGGTCACCCTTAATGACGGCTCAGTGTCTAACTTCAATATTTCCAACCTCCGCTTTGAGGAGGCCGGAAAAACAAAAGAGTCTTTCCGTTTCAACGAAAAGACTCTCGATTCTTCTTATGTGATCACGGACTTGCGTTAGTCCTTTACGCACCTGACAGAGGCGCGGAACGATTCCTTGTCTCTTGCGCCTACAAGAATGTCATTCTGCTTTACGTAGATGTAGCGGCAGAAAGCCGACTCGTCACTTTCGGAATCGGATGTCCAGAATGTGGCGTAGCTGTCAACTCCTGTGAACTTCGGAGCGCTTCCAGGATCAATGGCATAGCCTACAGGAAGGGTTGAGAACCCGGCCTTGTTTGTGATCTTGACCTCAGGCCAGTATTCCCACATCCTTGTTCCGAGGAACTTCGCGTCAACCATCAGACCTCCGGCGACACCGATGAAATTCTCCTTCTCTGAGAAAGTGGCCCCATTGGTGGCAAGGGCGTTGGCCAAGGCTGTGAACTCGGCGTCAGAAGGCAGATGCCATCCGTCCGGACAGGCGGAGACCGCCTCGCTCCAAGTGTAGTAACGACCGAAAATCGCATCCATCGCATCGCTCTTCTCGTAGGATACACCTGAGCCTGAATAATAGAGGTTGTTCTTCATCCAGGTCTTGCCGTTGAACGTGGTAGTATAGTAGGTCCCTTCGTCCCTAGGATCAGTGAATATCGGATCTTTGCTGGAATATGCCCCGGCCACTGTCGAGTCAAGGGCCGCATCGACAACGCTGAACGTGGTGGAGTTGGTCTTGGTGTAGTAACCTTCGGCGAACGCGACGCAGTTGACCGTGAATGTTCCGACCTTGGACGGAACGGTGAACTTGAAGGTTCCGTCACCGCTCTTGTCGGCCTCAGTCTTGGTCGTGTCCTTCACTGAATCCCACGATACAGACCAGTAGTAACCGATGTCTTCGGCTGATTCTGTGCCCGGATTGGTGATTCCTGTCGGAGTCAGGCTGAAAGCCTCTCCTTTCCGCACAAAGGTCGGCACAGAAGACGAGAATGTCAGCGTTCCGCTGACGTAGTCTTTCGTGGAAGAGTTTTCTTTATCCTTTTTGCAGGATGGAAGGGCGAACATCGCCGCAGCCAATCCCATTAAAACAATGTTCCTTATCTTCATCTTTTTCGATTGAAAATACAAATATCGCATAAAAAACGCAAAAACGGTATGCCTTAAGCAAAAACTAGTCCAATGATGTCCCAAAATTGAATCGAAATGCCTATAATTGCAAAAATGAAAGCGATTAAAGGAATATTCAGAAGCACACCTCTGTGCTTCGCCGCTCTTCTGGCCTTGGTTTCCTGTGGCCGCAAGGCGGATTATCAGGAACTGACAGGCTATGCCCAAGGTGGGACATATTCGGTGAAATTCAATCATAACGGTGTCAAGACTGGGATGAATGAGATAAAGAGGTCGGTGGATTCCATCCTTACGCTGGTTGACACCACCTTGTCCGGCTACAACAAAGGCTCGCAGCTGAGCCGTTTCAATGCTGGTGATCCGGTGACTCCGAATGGGATGTTCAAGGAGATATTCATTATCTCAAAGAAACTTTATGAAGAGACTGGCGGTGCGCTTGATATGGCTTCCGGCCCGCTCTATGATGCCTGGGGGTTTGGCTTCACGACAGATTCGCTGCCGTCGGCTGCCGTTGTGGACAGCCTCAAGGCCGTCTGCGGAATGGATAAATTTGATGTGAATATGTCTCCACAGACTCCGGGAATATGCCCGAAATTGAATTTCAACGCCATAGCGCAAGGCTATACCTGCGACAAGATAGCTGAATATCTTCACTCGCTTGGGGTCAGAGATATGCTGGTGAACATCGGCGAGATCTATTGCGAAGGTTTGAACCCGTCCGGAAAGCCGTGGACGATAGGTGTTGACAGGCCGGTGGACGGAAATATGGAGCTTGGTGGCCAAGGGCTTGTCGGTAAATGGCAGGGAGACGGAAGCGGCTGCGGGGTGGTCACCTCCGGCAATTACCGTAAATTCTACGTCAAGGATGGCCGGAAATATTCGCATACCATAGACCCGCGCACCGGGTATCCGGTTGATCATACCTTGCTCAGCGCGACGATTGTCGCTCCGGACGCAACTTTGGCCGATGCCTACGCGACATATTGTATGGTCATCGGATTGGATGAGGCGAAGCGGTTCATTGAGTCTCTGGATGAATTGGAGGGCTATCTGGTCTATGCCGATGGAGAATCTATGGCCGAATGGGCATCTTCTGGCTTCAATCTTGTAAGAGATGGCCGTTAGATTTGTTGTGATATGACAAGATTGTTCATAGATTCATCTCTCGCTTTGGTCGCCGCTTTCGCGGTGGCCACTGGTTGCAGTACCATCAGCCGGACCGAGAAACAGCTGGCGCGGGTTGACTCATACGATTCTCCGGACATCCCGGCTATCGGTGAGTTGCCTCCGGTCAGACCTCGTCAGGCGGGGTTGGCATATTCCCCGAACACTCTGATCATTTATTATGACGAAAATGTCGGCAGGGAACCTCTCAGAAAGGCTGCCGCTAAGTACAAGGCTGATGTCGTCTATGATTACGGCATCATCGACGCGTTGGCTATCCGTATTCCTGAAGGGAAGACTCTTGAGGAGGCCGCCAAATATTTCCGCAAGGTGAAAGGTGTTATCGGGGTGTCACGCAATGAGATTTATGAAGTTGGCGGGAATTCCGTTACTCCGCTATAAGTCGTCTAGTCAGTCGCTTCGACAGGCTCAGTCGCTTCGACAGGCTCAGTCGCTTCGACAAGCTCAGCGACCAAACAAGGCTCAGCAACCACAAAGTGCATAATCAGCGCCCACAAATGCGGAATCAGCCGGTCACTGAGCTTGTCGAAGTGACCGTACTTACAGTTCCTATGCGTCCCTCTCGACAGTCAGAATCCCCATCGCCTCGTTGACTGAAAGGCTGTTTTCCTCTGAGAACCCTCCTGATTTGGTGCGTTTCAAGGAATTGAGATGCGCTCCGGAGCCGAGTGCCTCGCCGAGATCGCGTGCCAATGCTCTGATGTAGGTCCCTTTGCTGCACTTGATTCGGATCATCGCCAGTGGAAGATGTAATTGTGAAGTGTCCACAACATTGATCCGAGGATTAGGTCTCAGTCCGTCATCCTGAGGTTCCGTTTCTGTCTCCTTCCCGTTCGGGAAAAAAGACTGCAATTCCATTTCAGAAATGTTGATGATCTGTTTGTTGAGCGTCTCGGCCACAGTGTGGTCGAAGTCCGTCATCACATCCGTCTTCTCCTTGTGGGCCTCACGGTACTGCTTTCTGGCCAGCTCGTAGGCTCTGACCCCATCGACCGACTTGGCAGAGAAGAGGGGAGCGATCTGTTCCTGCTCGCCAAGGAATCGGGGCAACGCCTCACGGATGGATCGCTCCGTGACACCATCGACAGGATATTCCTGATCAATAGCTTTCTCAAGGTCGTAGGATGGGGTTGTGGCGCCGAACGAGATGCCGGCGAGATATTCCTTGCCCTCCTTTTG
Organism: Bacteroidaceae bacterium; assembly: GCA_963660255.1. Lineage (GTDB taxonomy): Bacteria > Bacteroidota > Bacteroidia > Bacteroidales > UBA932 > Cryptobacteroides. The sequence continues at coordinate 7,196 of CAVKYA010000128.1, forward strand.
AAGGGTTTCCGCCAGTTTGGTGGC
>CAVKYA010000129.1:0-1354 GCA_963660255.1 Bacteroidaceae bacterium
GGTCTTCTCCTCCGTGGTATCGACAAGAAGGAAGTCAAGAGAGGTGAGGTTGTCGCCAAACCAGGCTCAATCACTCCTCACAAGCACTTCAAGGCTCAGATCTACGTCCTCAAGAAGGAAGAGGGTGGACGTCACACTCCATTCCACAACCACTATCGTCCTCAGTTCTTCATCCGTACTCTCGACGTTACCGGTGAGATCAGCCTTCCAGAAGGAGTCGAGATGGTTATGCCAGGCGACAACGTTGAGATCGACGTTCAGCTCATCACTCCTGTAGCCCTCAACGAAGGTCTCCAGTTCGCTATCCGTGAAGGTGGACGTACCGTAGGCGCAGGCCAGGTTATCAAGATCGAAGAGTAATTCTTCAACATAAGGGACGGATGTCCAAGGATTTCCGTCCTTAACACAGGGGAATAGAACAAGGGTAGTTCAGCGGTCTCCAAAACCGTCGATGTGGGTTCGAATCCTGCTTCCCCTGCTAAAATATCAAAGGTTACGATTTGGTAATTGTTTAACAGACATCGTAGAAGCTTCCAAATTACGAGGTCCATTAAATGCAAAGATGAGAAAGTTCATTAACTATTGCAAAGAGTCCTACGTGGAACTCACCAAGAAGGTCACTTGGCCGACCTGGGACAAGCTTCAGAGCTCTGCCCTTTTGGTTATGGTCGCTACGGTGATCCTCGCTTTGGTTCTCTTCGTGGTTGACTTCGCTTTCGAGCATCTGATGACGGCAATTTACACATTGTAATTTTTCCGATTACTATGGGTGAAATGAAATGGTATGTCCTTCGGACAGCGGGAAGCAAGGAAAAGAAGGCCAAGGAATATCTTGAGAAAGAGATTGAACGGTTTGGCCTGCAGGATCAGGTCGCGCAGGTACTTGTTCCGGTTAAGCGTGAGATAGTAACCAAGAATGGCAAGAGAAGAGTGGTTGAGAAGCCGCTCTATCCTAGTTATGTCTTGATTCAAGCACAGCTTAGCCCGGAATTGGAGTATATTATCCGCAACGATATTCCTGGAATGTCCGGTTTCCTGACAGAGAAGAAGGTGACAGGCGCCAACACCGAAAGAGTCCCGGTGCCAATCAGGGATGAGGAGGCACAGCTGATTCTGGGAAATCAGGATCAGAATGTGGACAATCCGGTCGAGACCGAGGTTAACTTTGAAGTCGGGGAATCCGTCAAGATCACCGACGGACCGTTCAGCGGTTTCAGCGGAACAGTGGATGCAATCGAGGAAGACAGAAGCAAACTCAAAGTGGTAGTTGTGATTTTCGGCAGAAAGACTCTGCTGGAACTCAGCTTTACTCAAGTAACAAAAGAATAACAAACAATTATGGCAAAAGAAGTTA
>CAVKYA010000129.1:1860-7219 GCA_963660255.1 Bacteroidaceae bacterium
CTCTTGCCCAGGCTTGTGAAATGCTGAAGGACATCACCTTCACTAAGTTCGACGCTTCGGTTGAGCTTTCCGCCAACCTCGGTGTTGATCCTCGTAAGGCGAATCAGATGATCCGTGGCGTGGTCAGCCTTCCTCACGGAACAGGAAAAGTAGTCAGAGTCCTCGTGCTTTGCACTCCGGACAAGGAGAACGAGGCGAAGGAAGCCGGCGCGGACTATGTTGGTCTCGATGAATATGTAGAGAAAATCAAAGGCGGCTGGACTGATGTTGATGTGATTATCTGCACACCTTCAGTTATGGCCAAGGTCGGTGTTCTCGGTCGTATCCTCGGTCCAAGAGGACTTATGCCTAACCCTAAGACAGGCACAGTGACGATGGAAGTCGGAAACGCTGTCAAGGACGTAAAGGGTGGTAAGATCGATTTCAAGGTCGATAAGACCGGTATCATACACGCAGCCATCGGCAAGGTTTCATTCACTCCGGCACAGATCTGCGAGAACGCGTCAGCTCTGCTGAACGAGATTCTGAAACTCAAGCCTCAGGCTCTCAAGGGCACATACCTCAAGAGTGCGGCCATCTGCACCACTATGAGCCCAGGTATCAAGTTAGATGTCAAAGCATTCACAAGCGGCAGCGCTGCTGAGTAAAAAAGGATTTCATTATGAAGAAGGAATTAAAAGATCAGATTATTGAAAGCATCTCAGCGCTCCTTAAGCAGTACCCTAACTTCTATGTCGCTGACATCGAGGGTCTGAATGCTGAAAACACCGTAAAGCTCCGCCGCGCCTGCTTTGAGCAGGGAATAAAGCTGACCGTTGTGAAGAACACATTGTTCGCACACGTGCTCAAGGCTTTGGAGAACGAGGAAATGAACCAGATCCTCCCTGTCCTCAAGGGCAACACGGCGATTATGTACACCGAGACTCCTAACGGACCTGCGAAGCTCATCAAAAAGCTTCAGAAGGAGATGGGCAAGCCTGAGCTTAAGGGTGCCTATGTGCAGGAGTGTGCGTTTGTCGGAGCGGAAAAACTCGACGAACTCTGCGCGATCAAGTCCAAAGAGGAACTCATCGGAGACATCGTCTCTCTCCTCCAGGCTCCTATGCGCAATGTCATCTCCGCTCTTCAGAACGGTGGCGGCAGCACAATCGCCGGTCTCGTCAAGACACTCTCGGAAAAAGAAGAAAAATAATAACAAACAATTTAATAATTATCAATTATGGCAGATGTAAAAGCACTTGCAGAAGAGTTGGTTAACCTTACTGTAAAGGATGTTCAGGAACTTGCTAAAGTTCTTAAGGATGATTATGGTATCGAGCCTGCAGCCGCAGCTGTAGCAGTAGCTGGTCCAGCTGCGACCGCTGACGCGGCTCCAGCAGAGCAGACTGAGTTCGACGTAGTCCTCAAGTCAGCCGGCGCAGCCAAACTTCAGGTTATCAAGGCCGTTAAGGAAGCCCTTGGTCTTGGTCTGAAGGAAGCTAAGGATCTTGTTGACGGCGCTCCTAAGACTGTTAAGGAGAAGGCCTCCAAGGCTGAAGCTGAGCAACTGAAGGCTGCCCTTGAAGAGGCAGGCGCCGAAGTTGAGGTTAAATAATCCCAGCTTCCCCTGGCGGGAAAATCATCAGGTTTAGAGCCTAGGAAAGGCTCTAAACCTTTTTGTCGTATTAAGTTTTTCTCCATTTCCTAAAGGCAGATCAATGTCAAAAAAGACTAATAACAAGCGAATAATGTTCGCTACATCGAAGATACTGGAATATCCTGACCTTCTGGAAGTTCAGCTGAAATCATTCAGGGATTTCTTCCAGCTGGAGACGACACCGGAGAACAGGAAAAACGAAGGTCTCTTCCAGGTGTTTCAGGAAATATTCCCGATCGAAGACACGAGGAACAACTACAAGTTGGACTTCATTGACTATTTCATCGACCCTCCACAGTATTCGATCGAAGAGTGTCTTGAGAGAGGACTGACCTACAATGTTCCTCTGAAGGCAAAACTCCGCCTTTCGTGCACTGATCCTGAGCACGAGGACTTTGACACAAGAGTCCAGGATGTGTACCTCGGCAACATCCCGTATATGACACCGGCCGGCACATTCGTAATCAACGGATCTGAAAGAATCATAGTGTCCCAGCTGCACCGCTCCCCTGGCGTATTCTTCGACCAGAGTATGCACGCTAACGGAACGAAGCTGTATTCAGCCAGAATCATCCCGTTCAAGGGTTCCTGGATTGAATTCGCGACAGACATCAACAATGTGATGTACGCCTACATCGACCGCAAGAAGAAGTTGCCTGTGACAACACTTCTGCGCGCGATCGGCTTCAACTCCGACAAGGACATCATCGACATATTCGGTCTCGCCGATGAGGTAGAGGCCACAGAAGAGAACCTGAACGAGAACAAGGGCAGAAAGCTCGCCGCCAAGGTTCTCAAGACCTGGACGGAAGATTTCGAGGACGAGGACACCGGTGAGGTCATCCCTATCGAAAGAACCATCCCTATCGTTGAGAGGGGGGAGATTCTAGACGATGACACCATCGCCAAAATAGCAGACACCGATGTCAAGACGATCCTTCTCCAGAAAGACGAGGCAAACTCGAATGAATATGCGATCATATTCAACACCCTCCAGAAGGACCCAACCAACACCGAAATCGAGGCTGTGAACTACATCTACAAACAGCTGCGCAATTCTGAACCGCCTGACGAGGCAACCGCAAGGGATGTCATCGACAAGCTCTTCTTCTCTGAGAAGAGGTATGATCTCGGCAATGTGGGTCGTTTCCGTCTCAACAAGAAACTCGGGCTCACGACAGATCCTGAGACAAGGGTACTGACCAACACGGACATCATCGAGATCATAAAGTATCTCATCCAACTGATAAACTCAAAGGCGACTGTCGATGACATCGACCATTTGAGCAACAGACGTGTGCGGACTGTCGGCGAGCAGCTCGCCAACCAATTCAGCGTAGGCCTTTCAAGAATGGCGAGAACCATCCGCGAAAGGATGAACGTGCGTGACAGCGAGCAGTTCAGCCCGATTGACTTGATCAACGCGAAGACATTGTCATCCGTGATCAACTCGTTCTTCGGAACAAGCCAGCTCTCACAGTTTATGGACCAGACCAACCCTCTGGCCGAGATCACGCACAAGCGCCGTCTCTCAGCCCTTGGTCCTGGAGGTCTTTCCCGAGACAGGGCCGGATTCGAGGTCAGGGACGTGCACTACACGCACTACGGAAGGCTTTGCCCTATCGAGTCTCCTGAAGGCCCGAACATCGGACTTATCTCATCCCTCTGCGTTTACGCCAGAATCAACCAGCTCGGCTTCATAGAGACACCGTACCGTGAGGTTCACGACGGAAAGGTTGATCTTACAGACAAGGGATGGCACTATATGACCGCCGAGGAAGAGGAGAACAAGCTCGTTTCCCTCGCGAAGGTCAATATGGAGGATGACGGAACAATCAAGGACGACAGAATCCAATGCCGTCTCGAGGCCGACTTCCCGGTTGTCTCCAAGGAGCAGGTTGACTATATGGACGTGGCGCCTAACCAGATGGCTTCTGTCGCGGCCTCACTCATCCCTTTCCTGGAGCACGATGATGCCCACCGAGCATTGATGGGTGCGAATATGATGCGTCAGGCGGTTCCGCTTCTCCGTCCGGAGTCCCCTATTGTGGGAACAGGACTTGAGGAAAGGGTCTGCCTGGATTCAAGGACACAGTTTGTGGCAGAGCGCAAAGGCGAGGTGACCTACGTTGACGCGAAGGAAATCCGCATCAGGTACGACAGGACGGACGACGAGAGATTCGTCTCATTCGCTCCTGACGAGACCGTTTACACACTCCCTATATATAGAAGGACAAACCAGAGCACGACCGTTACCCTTAAACCAATAGTGCACAAGGGCGACAAGGTGGAGGCCGGACAGGTTCTGACGGAAGGCTACGCCACACAAAACGGCGAGCTCGCCCTCGGACGCAACCTGAAAGTGGCGTTTATGCCTTGGAAGGGTTACAACTACGAGGATGCCATCGTGCTTTCGGAAGAGATGGTGAAGTGGGATATTCTCACATCAGTTCACGTCGATGAATATCTTACCGAGGTGCGCGACACAAAGCGTGGTATGGAAGAGTTGACCTCTGATATTCCTAACGTCAGCGAGGATGCCACAAAGGATCTCGACAAGCAGGGTATCATCAGGATCGGAGCGCACATCGAGCCGGGAGACATTATGATCGGTAAGATCACCCCTAAGGGAGAAAGCGATCCGTCCCCTGAGGAGAAACTTCTCAAGGCCATATTCGGTGACAAGGCCGGTGACGTTAAGGATGCCTCTCTGAAGGCCAACCCTTCACTCAGCGGTACAGTCATAAAGACAGCCCTCTACACAAAGGCGGCCAAGGAAGGCAACAGAAGGGCGGCCAAGACCGACCAGAAAGCCCGTCTTGACGTTATCCAGGAGGATTTTGACAAGAAAGCGGCCAAGATCTACGCGGACTTCTTCAAGCGTTTGACAGTACTGGCAAAGGGTAAGAAGAGCAACGGAATCTACGACCTCTACGATGCCGAGATCATCGCGAAAGGCAAGGAGATCAGCGTCGAGAAACTGAAGACCATTGACTTCCAGAACATCAACTCCAGCAACTGGACAGAAGATGAGAACACCAACCTGCTCATCCAAGAACTCATCAACAACTACTGCCTGACCTACAAAGTGGCGGAGGCTGAGTGCAAGAGGCAGATGGACAAGATCAAGGTAGGTGACGAGCTTCCTAACGGTGTTATGCAGATCGCCAAGGTCTATATCGCCAAGAAGAGGAAGATCACTGTCGGTGACAAGATGGCCGGACGACACGGTAACAAGGGTATCGTGGCCAAGATCGTCCGTCAGGAGGATATGCCGTTCCTTGAGGACGGAACTCCAGTGGACATCGTTCTGAACCCTCTCGGTGTGCCTTCTCGTATGAACCTCGGACAGATCTACGAGACTGTCCTCGGATGGGCCGGCGCAAGACTCGGATTGAAGTTCAGCACCCCTATCTTCGACGGTGCGACCATCGAGGAGATCTGCGACTACACAGACAAGGCCGGTGTTCCAAGATACGGCAAGACCCACCTTCGCGATGGCGGAACCGGTGACTGGTTCGACCAGCCGGCGACTGTCGGCGTGATCTATATGATCAAGCTGGGCCATATGGTTGACGACAAGATGCACGCCCGTTCCATCGGACCATATTCACTCATCACCCAGCAGCCTCTCGGCGGTAAGGCACAGTTCGGAGGCCAGAGGTTCGGAGAGATGGAGGTTTGGGCCCTTGAGGCGTTCGGCGCGGCCAACGCCCTTCAGGA
>CAVKYA010000130.1:0-7176 GCA_963660255.1 Bacteroidaceae bacterium
AAACCTCGGTGAACCTGATGTAGGCGAAGTCAGGATCCCACCTGATGTCCACATCCTTCTGATTAGGCACCGGCCATTTCACGATGCGCACACCTGAGGACTCCTCGCCGGTCTTCATATTTGATTCCAGTTTGGCAGGATCGGTTCCTTCGCTGAACCTGGCCACCTGATCCACAAGGGTTATGACCTTACCGGCATATTCCCTGTTGCCGAGGCACGCCTCGCCTGTGTCGGGATTCACGAGCTTGCCGACAAGGAACATACCTTCGTATTTCTTGTTGCCAAGGTAATGGTAAGGCTTCTTTCTGAGATCTCTGTCGTTGAACTTGCCGTAGGTGCCGCCAAGCTTGTACTCGTACGGTTTGCCGGTAGGGTCAAGGCTCGGAGTCATCATATAGCCGTTGTAGGCCGTGTGTTTCTCTATTCCGAAATACGAATGGATGTTGTACGGCATCATATAACGGAACCAGTAGTCACTCTCAATGTAGTTGGTCTGGCAAGGCACGGACCACACAGCCTCAGAGGAGACATCATTGTCAAAACCGTGGACAGTGCACCAGTCTTCCTCCAAGGCGTATCTTCCATATTTACCGTCAAGGAGATCCTGACAGATGTCAGCGCATTTCTGGAAGTAGTCAACGCCTTGCAGGTCAGCCGGAGCGTCAGGAGTGTCGCGGTCCACGAGATAAGCCTCGGCGTTGAAGTAAAGACGGGCCAGAAGGATGGCCGCGGCGGCCTTTCTCATATAGCCGTCCTGCTTCTCCTTGAAAGAATTAGGTTTAAGCTCCTCGACGGCCTTCGTCAGAAGGGACTCGACGTGCTCGAACAGCTCACGCTCGGTGCTTCTAGGCCTGATGTCATCAGCCGAGGATGTGTAGATAGGCAGACCTCCGAACAGGTCAAGTCCCATCATATAGAAATAGCCGATGATTCCGTCCAGCTGCCCCATCTGGTCAGCCTTGTCGGCGGCGGTCATTCCGAGAGCGCCATAATCCACTCTCTCAAGGTCTTCCTTTGCGGCAAGGGCGTATGCCACTCCCTGCAATGTATTGTTGTACAAGGCCTCAAGATATTTGTGATCCGGAGTCCACTGATGGTACCAAAGCTGTTGCTCGGCTCCGCCATTGTAGAAGTCCGATCCTCTTGTCGGGCAGCACATCTCATCCGTGGTCAGCTCCCACCATCTGTACCTTTCACGACCTTGGTCAATATAGTGCTTCCAATGTGAGAACGGTCTTGAAAGCACGGCATAAGTGTTCTCCCTGCCGGTGAAGAACGTGTCCGGCGTCACCTGTGAATATGACTTCTCGTCAAGGTCGCAACTTGTTACGGCAAGGGCGAGGGCGCAGCCGGCAGTGAATATTTTTATGATGTTATTTTTCATACTATGTCTGTTTAGAATGTCAACTGTACACCGAGGGTGAACCTGCGGGTCTTCGGATACATACTTGAGGTACTCTTGATCTCCTCGAATCCAGGTGTCAGCCCATTGATGTCAACCTCAGGATCGACTCCTGAATATTTAGTGAATGTCGCAAGGTCTCTGACCGTCAGATAAAGCCTGGCCTTTGACACATAAGGGTTGTACTTGGCAAGGTTGAAAGTGTAACCAAGGTTCACGGCATCGATCTTCAGGAACGTGCCATCCTCAATGAAGTAGTCGGTGAGGATCTTCTCGTCGTGGATGTCCTTGTTCTTGGTGTACGCGGTCCTGAGCACATTGTACTGGTTTGCTCTCTGGAGGCCATAGTACATATTGACCTGGCTGTAAACATCGAAGTCAATCCAGCTCCTCATATAGATCGAAAGATCGAATCCCTTGTAACTGAACGTGTTGTCCAACGAGATTATCGCCTTAGGTATGGCGTTGCCCACAAAGTGCTTGTTCTCAACGATAAGGTTGTTGACCTTACCGTCGATAGCCGGAACGATCTCGTTGTTCTTGTCATAGATGAGCCACTTTCCGTCCTCGGTCAGGCCGGCGTACTTGTAAACGAAGAACTGACCGATGTCGGAGTTGTTCTGAAGGCGGACAGCCGTTCCTGGGTTGCCAGGAGAAGGGAATGTCATCTCATCGAGATAGAAGTTCTCTCCCATATTCTCGATGCGGGACTTGTTGTGTGAATATCTCATACTTGCCGACCACACAAATCCCTTTGAGCGGATGATGTCTCCACCGATCTCGAACTCGAATCCGGTGTTCTTCAGGCTGCCGATGTTCTTCATCATTGTGCTGTAGATGTACGGAGGCTGCGGCACGGCCGTGGAATAGAGAAGGTCATCCACATTCCTGTTGTACCAGTCGAACTTACCCCAAAGCCTGTTCTGGAACATCGCGAAGTCGAATCCGACGTTGAGCTCTTTCTTCTCCTCCCATTTCAGATCCGGGTTGATGTTCTTGGCACTGCCGTATGTCGCGGCGTAACCGCCACCGCCAGGGACAGGCCAGGTAAGATATGAGGTGTACTGACGCACGCTGTAGCCGGTTCCGAAACCATTGTTGCCGGTGACTCCGTAACCAGCCCTGAGCTTGAGGTCGTTGAGCCAGCTGACACCCTTCATAAATTCCTCGCTGGAGATTCGCCAACCGCCGGACACGGCCCAGAAGTTACCCCACCTGTTGTTAGGGCCGAACTTCGAGGAACCTTCACGACGGAAGCTGGCCTGAACCATATACCGATCCTTGAAGGAATAGTTCACACGTCCGAATATCGAAAGAAGCCTTTCCCTCGGATCCTTGCCGGAAGCCATACTTGCCTTTCCTTCGTTCAGCCAGGTGCCGGCTCCCATATCCCAAGGGCCGATTCCATCGACAGTGAAGTCGTGGTTGGTCATATTAAAGTACTCTCTGTTGCTCTGCCAGAAGCTGTAGCCAGCCACGGCGTTCACCTTGTGATCCTCGGCGAAAGTCTTGTCGTAGGAGAGATAAGCCTCCACGTTGACACGTGTGGAGTTGTCGTAGCCCTGATAGCCAGAACCCTTGCGAGCGTTGTCGATCGACTCTTTGTGACTGGCCTTGACGTATTTGTACTGGTAATACATACGCTTGTCCAGGCCGACAGTGGCGTTGGCGGACAAGCCGTCCCAAAGTTTCACCTTCATCGCGGCGTCGGTGAGAAGCCACTGGTCTCGGCCGATGTTCTCACGAAGCTCGATGTCGGCCACCGGGTTGAAGTCGGAACCGCCGAATCCGGCTCCGGAGACGTTGTAGTCAGACTCGTTGTCCGGATTCATTAGAGATATGGTAGGATTCAGCATAAGAGCCTCGTTGAAAGTACCCGAGGAGTTCCTGCGGTCACGCGTGGCCTGACGGAACTCTCCGTTGGCGCGGATCTCGACCCTTCCGTCAAACATATTGAAGTTGGCGTTGAGGCGGCCGGTGTAGTCTGTCCTGTTGTCTCCGATCACGATACCCTTCTGGTCGGAAGCGGAGAACGAGGCATAGACCTGGGCAAGCTTGGAGCCACCCGAGACACTGACGTGGTGCTTATGCGAGAACGGATTCTTGTTCAGAAGTTCATCGTACCAGTCGGTGTCATAGCCGTAATCCTGGCCAAGGCCATATTCAATGAACTCGGAGGCGGAGAGCAGATCCGGCTTCGAGCGGACGGTCTCGATGGAGAACTCGCCGGTGTAGTTGGCGGAAATACGTCCTTCCTTCGCCTTCTTGGTCGTGATGAGGATCACACCGCCTGCGGCTCTTGTTCCGTAGATGGCGCCTGCGGAAGCGTCCTTAAGCACGTCAATTGATTCGATGTCCTCGCTGTTGATGGCTCTGAAATCTCCTCCAGGGATGCCATCGATGACCACGAGCGGGCCCTTGCTGGCGTTGACAGAGGCCACACCTCTGAGCTGGAAGCCATTGGAGCTGTTCGGGCTGTTGTCTCCGGAGATTGTGAGGCCGGTGACCTTGCCTTGAAGGACAGTCGCGATGGTCGATCCTCCGAGTCCGGCGACAAGGTCGTCAGCCTTCAAGGAGGTGATGGACGAGGTGATCTGTTTCTTTTCCAAAGTACCGTAGGCGATGACAACCGTCTCGTTAAGAGTCTGGGTGTCCGGGCGCATAACAATCTTAAGATTATTGTTGTCCCCGACTGTTATGTCCTGGTCAAGGAATCCGATGAAGGAGACCCTAAGCACATCCCCTTTACTGGCCGGGATGGAGAACTTTCCGTCGGCGTCCGTCATCATTCCGGTGGTAGTGCCGACGATCATCACGTTGGTTCCGACAAGAGGTTCCCCTCTGTCATCCAGAACCGTTCCTGTCACGGTTGTCTTCTGAGCCGCCGCGTTCAGGGCAAGCCCGAGGAACAGCAGAACGGACAGGATGGCCGTCTTGGCCATAATCCTTATGGTGTGTGTTGTACTATTCATAATTCTTAGTTGGCTTTCTTGATGCTGATGTTATCGATGAACCAGCGCTGCTGGTCAGGCTGCTCGCCTGAATTCAGATTCATCTGATCAGGCCTGATCTTGACAACAGTGTTCTTATCGACACCGCTTACCGGAACCGAGATATGTTGCCATTTCAGTTCCTTCTTGGCCTGTGTCGGCGCGACAGGGGTGCTGATCTTTCCGTCTCCGGCAAGATCTCCTGTAATGGTTCCGTTGCCAGTGATCTCGACAACAATCTTGACCTTGTCAATGTTACCGCCTCCGGTCATACCGGCGCACCAGTCAAACTCGATCACAGCGTTGGCGGTGCCATTGAGGTTCTTCATCGCAGGTAACTGGAAACCGGTGTGGAAATTTGTCTTGCCAAGTTTCCAATAGCAATTCTGAGGGTACAGACATTCATATTTCCCGGCAATATACCTAAGGTCAACATAACCTCTGTCATTCAGTTCCTTGACCAGAAGCTCACCTTGAGGCAAGGTATAGACATTCGGGGCCGCGGCGTTCTGCTGTTCCCCGACGGAGTCTCCGATAGTTCCTGGCGCGGCGGTATTATAGGCGTCAACATAAGGCTTCATCCAAGAGAAATCATCCTGGAAGAATATGTTGATGTCGCTCCAATCTGTCGCCGACTGTGACACAGTCACGCTTGACCGTACTCCGGAAGAAACAATCCTGAACGTGATGGTTCCGGTACGGTAGTCAACCAACGACGGATTCGCGTCCACCGTGACCGTAAGCCTTGCGGCCGCCTCTCCGCCTTCTCCAGAAGTCTGGCTGAGATGGATCCAAGAGTCAGCCTCCGCCACCCATTCTCCTGTGGCGACAAGTGAAAGGAATGCCGTCGAAGCGTTTTCGTCAAGACCAAGCCTGTTGACTTCGATCTCCGTCTTGTCGAGGGTCACACCTTCCACGGCTTGTTTGACAAGGATTGTCTCGGTCTTGCTTCCGGCGACGATCTTTACCTCTCCGGTTCTTGCGGACGGTGTGTCGTTCTCGACGACATTGAGTTTCACTGTGATATACTGTCCGGCGGCACCCGAAGCCGGGCTCGCCGTGATCCAGTCGTCAGCGGTGATTGTCCAGTCACTGTTCACATCCAGAATGTAGAATTCCGGACTCAGACCGGAAGGCAGAAGTCCGTTTCCTTTGACATCAAAAGAATTTTCGTTGACACTGAGGACATCCACTTTCAGTTTCTGGGTGATTGTGAAAGTCTTCTCCGTGCCGGCTCCTGACACTGTGACACTTCCGGACCTGTCAGTGCCGGTAAGATTCTCCCCACACGTCAGAAACACCTTGTTCCTGCCCCTCTCCGATTTCAGCAGGCTCGGTGTCACCCATTGCGGGTAATCGGTCATCTCCCAGTTGGTGTTGCTTCCAACCTCCACGGATGGAATGTCACCGACGGCGTTCTTGCCATCATAGGTGACTGTTATCTCGTCCTCAGGCACATCCAGAAACAAATCCGGATCACCGTAGTCTTCCTTGCATCCAGACAACGAGAACAGTGTCAGTGCGGCGAAAGCCGCATATTTGATCTGATTTATCTTCATATTCATAGCGGATTGATGTTATTTCCCCGGAATCTTCACAATGCTTATGTTGTCAAGATGCCATCTGTTCGTGCCATTGTCCATATCGGCAGGTCTCAGACTGATCTTCGTGCCGCTGGTGACTCCGTAGATCTTGACCGTAGCGCGGGTCCATTTGGCCTCTCCGTCCTTCTGGTCCGGAACGAACTGGTCGCTGATCTTGCCATAGCCGCCATTGTTCAAGGCGATCTCTCCGTCCCCCTGAACCTCAACCACAATCCTTACCTGATCGATGTACAGTTTTCCGGTCATATGCGCGGCGAAGTCAAAGGACAAGGAAACGGACGTAGACTCCTCGTTCGTCTCCGCCAGATCAAGCGAAGGCAGAATAAAGCCATTGTTCTTGTTGCTCTTGCCGATCTTGAAATAATGGGCCTGAAGATAGACCGTGTTGTCCGCCGGACGAAGAATGGTGTACCCACGATCGGAAATCTCTTGAAGGAGCGCTGTGGCCTTGTCCTTGAGATCCTTTTCCTCGGGTTTTGTGGATGCCGCATAGCCTCCTATGTTAGGGGCGTTCGCACCAGGATCCGCCGTAGCGATGAAATCTCCGGCGTTGAAGGCGGTGGCGTACGGGATAAGCCAAGAGAAGTCATCGGCGAAATAAGTGTAGCCGTAAGCCGGGAACGGAGTGGCTGTCTGATTGACAGTCACCGTCTCGGACCTGTCGCCGCTTGTCACGGTCAGATGTCCCGTCCTCCCGCTTCCGGTGTCATACCTGTCCGCAAGGATGGTGACGTTGACACGTCCTTTGCCTTCCGGTTTGTCAACGGAAAGCCAGTCCGAATCCGACGTGATTGTGTAACCATTGTTGGCCAGCACTGTGAAAGTGGCCGATTCTCCGGAACCGAATTGTCCCGTGGAGATTAAATCTACACCTATCGTACTGACAGTGAAACGACTATACTCCACCTTCTCAGCATCATCGCCACAAGACGATGCGATGAAAGGAAGCATAATCATCAACACAGCGCATAAGGTGAATGTGTGTGTGATTTGAACATTAGTTTATTAATTATTGGTTAATACCTATAGTCAAGTTCCTCAATCAGGTCAAATATATTCGGGACTAAGATAGTACATTTATTTGATATGCCAAGTCTATGTCCGTTAAATTATTCCTATTGTCCATTCTTTTTCTTCCTTTGCGACTCTCATTGGCTGATTGGTTTGGTCGGCCCATTAA
>CAVKYA010000131.1:0-7142 GCA_963660255.1 Bacteroidaceae bacterium
GTAAATGAGACATAACCAAAACCTCGATAGTCATAATAAGAGGGCAGGAATCAGTAATTTACTGAAACAGAAGCAGTGAATGTTCACTTATTGTATCTCAGCACTTTATGAATTTCCGCCCTCCATAATTGACTGCCAGCAATCTGCAAGTCATACATTTATAACGCCTTACAATTCATATAAAACTTTTCGCGATTAGGAATCCGCAAGCCACCAGAAAGAATATTGCACCCAATAACGACACATTGATTACCTAATTACGGAAGTAAATCTAAAGTGAATCATTTCCTTTGTATATAATGCTGCCGTTATACGCTATTTTATCATTGACAGGAGCAAAAATGCCTATTATAGGCCCTTGGCTGTCACAACAGATAGTCCTACAGCTGGTCTTATCAAACCATAACCGATAAACAATACTCCTGACTATCATCAGCGCCACTCAAGACGGGAACGTATCTGAGGATTACCGGGAAATCTTGATGTTGCCGATGTTGAGACCCCATTCACCGTCTTGAACGATGGGGGTGGGGATGCCGTCAAGGTTGTTCTCGTAGTGAGGAGCCTTGAGATAGGTGTGGGAGTGGCCGCCTACGACTAGATCGACGTTGCGGGTGCGCTTCACTAGGGTTGGGTCAACATAAGGCTCGCCTGTGAAGCCGATGTGGGTCAGGGCGATTACCATATCGCACTTCTTTTCGGTCTTGAGGTACTCGGCCCATTTGTTGACTACCTCGGAGTTCTCGAAGGCAGGAATCTTGTCGGATACTTCCTTGGAGACAAGTGTGGTGATGTCGGGCATAAGGCCGATGATGCCGATCTTCATACCGGCTTTTTTCACAATGGTGTAAGGCTTCACGTACTTCGCAAGAGCGATGTTTGAGAAGTCGTAATTGGCGCAGACGACCGGACATTTGATGTTGGCCAGACGGCGGGCAAGCTCATCCACTCCGTTGTCAAACTCGTGGTTGCCGAGGGTGACGCAGTCATACTTCATCGCGTTGATGAGGTCGATCTCGATGTCACCTCCAAGCACGGAGAAGTAAGATGTACCCTGACTGAAATCCCCGGCGTGGAGAAGAAGCACGTTTCGCTTTCCATCTGCCTTCACTACACTGTCACGGTAAGCGGCGCGCTCGATTACACCGCCAAGGCCTTTGCGCTCACCGGCACGCTCAGGCTCCAAATGGCTGTGGGTGTCATTGACGTGAAGGATGGTTAACCGCCTCTGGGCCGCGGCGTCAATATTCAACAAGGCCGCGAGCATACATATTCCTAAAATTATCTTTTTCATTTGTCGTTCTCATTAATTACTTCGACAGGCTCAGTGACCGGCTTTAAGACTGTGATCCAGTGCTGGTTCTCATACTCGATAGGGTTGCCGGCGGCGGTAAGGTTCTGTACGTAGGCCAGCATCGTGTCATACAAATAGCCGTTGCATTTTATGATTTCCACGGCGTTGTTGGCCACCTTATAGCCGTCTCCCCCGTCCAAAAGGAAGTTCAGAGTGGCGACTCCGTAGATTCTGTCATCATCGATAGGCTCACCGTTGACAGTGGCGGAGACAACCTTGCCGTTCTTCACCGTGACCTTCACACCACCGACAATCTGCAATGAGGTTGAAGCCATCTGGTTGAGCAGCGCACGCACATCGCGTCCGTGCAAAGCCACGTAGCAGAGATAGTTGCGGAACGGAAACATCGACATTATGTCATCGTAGAGAACCTCCCCGGCCGGCATATCTATCCGGACTCCGCCACGGTTGGCGAAACCGATGTCAACCCGCTTGCCGGTGCTGTCGGCGGTCGCACGCATCAACTCATCGATGTACCAGTCATAGATCTCGCACTCAGGATAGGTCCTGACCATAGCCCTGGTCGAGTGGCCGATCACCGTCTTGACCTTGGCCATAGCCGGCTGCGCATCAAGCATTATCTTGGCGACATCCCTCACGGTTCCTTTGCGGAATTTGCGGCCGTTAGGCGCATAGTAGGAGCAGCCTTTGACCGAACCCATCGCCTCGGTCACATTTGTGGCGTTGGAAGCCACGACTCCTGTCCGATGACCCTCCACCGGATCGGTTGTCCAACTAACCGTCCGCTCCTGAGCGCAGAGGCTGAGACCTCCCGCCAGGAACAAAATGATTATCAGTCTATTTCTCATCATTAATTTATTAATATAAAAATGAAGGCCAGCGTGGTTGCCCACAATGGCCTCCGATAAAGGTTATTATATTATTTCATCTTCAACCACTTCCAAAGATCCTTGAACGTGGACTTCTTGCCGAACATAAGGATTCCCACCTTGTAGATCTTTGCGGAAAGCCAGGCGCAGCCGAAGAACGTGACAAGCAGCAATGCGATTGAAACCACCAGCTGCCACATCGGCACACCATACGGGATCCTTGCCAGCATCACGATCGGAGAGGTGAACGGAATCATCGATCCCCAGACCACAACTCCGCTGTCCGGATTCTGGAACGCCACAAGGATGATGAAATAGGCGATCATCAACGGAATGGTCAGCGGCATCTGAAGCTGCTGCGAATCGCCTTCGTTCTCAACGGCGGAGCCCACGGCCGCGAACATCGACGCATAGAGTAAATATCCCAGAATGAAATAGATAAGGAATGAAACAATCAGTTTCACCCAAGGAATATTCACGAGTGTGCCGATGATCACGCTCATATCGTCAGGCTCGCCGGCGACAACCTCTGTCGAATCTGTGGCGGCGGTTAAACCAGCCGTGGCGTTCCCGAGAGCCTGCATCTGGTCAGCTGAAACTCCCATCGTCTGCGCCATCATCTCAGGGTTGCCGGACATCTCCGCGAACATATCCTTGCCCACAAAGGCTGTGGCGGCGGAGACGAGCACGCCGGTCAGGATGATCCACAGGAAGAACTGCGTGAGAGCCACGAGAGCCACACCAATGATCTTTCCGAACATCAGATCAATAGCCTTCACGGACGAAATCAGAACCTCTACCACTCTGCTGGTCTTCTCCTCGATGACACTGGACATCACCTGACCTCCGAACATCATAATGAACATCCAGATAATGATTCCGAGGAGCATCGAGATGATCATATATATTCCTGACTCAGAGATGGTTTCATTACCATTGTCATCCATTGTGTATTCAGTGACCTTTACATCAGCCTTCACCTCGTCCATAATCTGCGAGAGATTGTCGATGCCATACTGCTGCACGCGGTACTCTTCCACAGCGTCATTCGCCTTGTCTGCAAGTCCGGTGGTGAATTCAACCCCAAGCGGATCTTTTGAATATGTCTGCACGGAGACCGTCTTCTTCGCCGAGTCGAGAGGCGAGACTACGACGAGCACATCCTTTCCGTACTCAGAAAGACGGGCCTTGACTGAATCTGGATTCTCGGAAGAATAGTCCGTGAAGGTGAGCCTGTCCGTGTCCTGAAGATGGCTCATCACGATGCCGGAGCGGTCAACCACAGCGACATCCTGCTTCCTCTCCTTTGTGCCAGACATAATCACCCCTAAGATGACCATAGTTGCCGCAAAAAGAATCGGCACAAGAATCGTGGTCACAAGGAATGACTTCTTCTTGACGCGGGTGAGATATTCCCTCGCTATGACAGTCTTTATTATTCTGAAATTCATAACTACGCCTCCTCAGTTACAAGTTTTATGAATATGTCATTCATCCTCGGGATCAGTTCCTTGAATGAGTTGACAACGATGTCCTGCGCCAGCAGAGCCGAAAGCGCGTCGTTGGACGAGACGTTCTCCCCAAGCGTCAGCACAGCGGTGTGACGGCCGGCGTTGTCCTCGTCGGAAAGGACTTTGAATATTCCTTCGGCATCCTTCACCCTGTCCTCTCCGGTGTAAACCAGCTCGATGTTGTTGTTGCCGTACTTGTGACGGATCTCGTTGACACCGCCCGTGATCACAAGATGGGACTTGTTGATGAGGGCGATGTTGTCGCACAGCTCCTCGACAGACTCCATATTGTGGGTAGAAAGGATGATCGTGGCACCCTCATCCTTCAGACGAAGTATCTCCTTGCGGATAAGCTCGGCGTTCACCGGATCGAATCCAGAGAACGGCTCGTCCAGAATCATCAGGGACGGCTTATGCACAACGGTCGTGATGAACTGAACCTTCTGCGCCATACCCTTGGACAGTTCCTCGACCTTCTTCTTCCACCAGTCCTGGATTCCGAAACGCACGAACCACTCCTTCAAGGCCTTGCGGGCCTCGGCGGCGCTCATTCCTTTCAACTGGGCCAGATACATCGCCTGATCTCCGACCTCCATCTTACGGTAAAGTCCGCGTTCCTCTGGCAGATAGCCTATCTTTTCGACATCCGACTGGGTTATCGGACGGCCGTCGAAGAAAACCTCTCCTCCATTTGGAATAGTTATTCGGTTAATGATGCGGATCAGCGTGGTCTTACCGGCTCCGTTAGGGCCCAGCAGACCGAATATTCCGCCTTTCGGGACACTCACGCTGACGTTGTCAAGCGCGACCTTCTCCCCGAAGTTCTTGCAGACATTCCTGCACTCGATAATGAAATCGCTCATATACTTAATATCTTACTGGTCAATTCGACAAGCAGTTCGCCCGGGGTGGCCTCCCCGGCATCTCCGCCTTTGCCTTTGTAGTCATATTCACAAAGAAGAGAGATCACCTCAATCGCCTTGCGGACAGGATAGTTGGCCACCGCAGTGTCATATTCCTTCCAAAAATAGGGGTTCACGCCTTGCAGCGCGGCGGCGACGGCGGTTCTGTCCGGATAGCGGCTCTTTTCCTTCAACGCGGCGTATTTCAGGATTCTGGCGAAATGGGTGTAGAGGGCGCTGACGGCCATCGGCATCGCGAATTTCGCAGCCTCACCTATTCTCGCGGCAATCTTCAATGCCCTCGGACCATTTTTCGCCGAAAGTTCCTTGGTCAGTTCGAACACGCTGAACTCCCTGCTGATGCCCACATTCCGCTCTATGTCCGAGACCGTGATCTGCTTGGTTCCCTCCGGGAGGTTTTTAAGCATCTTGTCAGTCTCGACAGCGATCCGACCTAAGTTTGTGCCGGCGGATTCAGCCAGCAAAGCGGCAGCCTCAGGATCAATCACCAGTCCCCTGCCAGAGAAATACTGAGCGATCCACGAAGGCATCTCATAGTCCCTCAACGCGTTGGACTCGACCACGATTCCGTTCTTGGATGCCTGTTTGTACAAAGCCTTGCGCTTGTCAGCCGAAGCCCCACGCATCAAAAGCACCAGGACCGTGGAGTCCAAAGGCTTCTCGCAATAGACAGCCAGCTTCTCCAGATCCCGCATCGCCTGCGCGTCCTTTACCACAACCAACTGCCTCTCTGACATCATCGGGAAGCGCCTGGCGGCCGTGATCACTGCGTCCGCATCGACATCCGCACCGTAGCAGATCGTCTCGTTGAAATCCCGCGAAGCCTCGTCCACGGCGTTCTCCACAACCGCGTCGCAGATCATATCCGTGTAATACGGCTCGTCCCCCATCAAAAGATAGACGGGAGCGAACTGTCCTGACTTGACAGCGGAGATTATCTCGCGGCACTGGCTGCCGACATTAACTGTTCCTTTCGCCATTCAAGGCTCTGCTAATACTTAAAATCCAATGTCTTACGAATATCCTCGGACGAAGCGCCAACAAGGATCCTATAGTTACCCTTTTCAGCCACCCAGTCGTGCTTCTCCGCATCGAAGTAACTGATGGCAGCCTTGTCTAATGTGACTTTAACCTCACCCGACTTGCCAGGCTCAAGGAATATTTTGCCGAAGCCTTTGAGTTCCTTAACCGGACGCTCCACCGCACTTTCAGGTGCGTTGACATAGATCTGCACGATCTCTGCACCGGCGACAGAGCCGGTGTTCTTCACCGGTACGGTGACGGTCAAGCCCTTTTCGATTGAACCAGAAGTCTTTGGCACGCCATATTCAAATGTCGTGTAGCTAAGTCCATAGCCGAACGGGAAGGTTGGCTTGATGGCACTGTGCTCGAACCAACGGTAACCCACGAATATTCCTTCAGTGTAGGTCTCATCGTAAATCGTCTTGTCCTGGATACCCATCTTGACGGTCTCCTTGCGAGGGATTCCAGGGTATTGGATCTCCGACTGAACAGGATAATCCGCCAGCGTGGCACCGATTGTGAACGGCAGCTTTCCAGACGGGGTCACGTCTCCCGAAAGCACATCCGCCAGAGAATGTCCGGCCTCACTTCCGAGGTACCAGTCCTGAACTATTCCCGGCACCTTGTCCACCCACGGCATAGCCACGGCGTTTCCGGAGATATTCACAACCACAAGTTTAGGGTTTGCGGCCGCAAGAGCCTCGATCACAGCGTCCTGAGAATATGGCAGTTCATAGCTTTCCCGGTCTTCACCTTCACAATCCTGATGCTCGCTCTTGTTCAAGCCACCTATGAATATCACATAGTCAGCATCTTTGGCGGCAGCCACCGCGTCGGCGATCAACTTTTCAGCCGAACGGCTCTCGCTGAGATCCTGACCCGTGGTCACACCGTCAAACTGACCGCCGGCATCACCGACATAGCCACGCTCATAGACAACTTCCGCATCCGCGAACCGCTCTCTGATTCCCTCCAACGGGGAGACCTCGTTCTTGACTTTCAAAGAGGAACTTCCTCCGCCCACTGTCATCATCTTGACAGCGTTCTCGCCTACAACCAAGATTTTCTTCGCATTCTTGACAGGCAGGATTCCACCATCGTTTTTGAGGAGTACGATGGACTCTGAACCGATCTTTCTGGCCGCCGCGATGTGCTCAGGGCTGACGAACGAACCGTAAGGACGATTCCTGTCCATCACCGTGCGGAACATCAGCCTCAAAACCCTGCGGACCTTGTTGTCAAGCACTTCCGTGCTATATTTTCCTTCATTCAGCCCTCTCAGATAAGGATCAGAAAGATAATAGTTAGCGTAAGCGTTTGAGACAGACCAGCTCAGCCCGTTGGTGAACGTTCCAAACTCCATATCCAGTCCGTTGTTCACAGCCTGATCCGTGTCGTGGGTTCCGCCCCAGTCGCTGATCACGACTCCGTCAAAGCCCCATTCCCCTTTCAAGATGTCATTGAGGGTGTACTGGTTCTGGCAGCACCACTGGTTCTTGTA
>CAVKYA010000132.1:0-4153 GCA_963660255.1 Bacteroidaceae bacterium
GAACAAATCCTATCTGACATCGCATGAGATATTCGAAGCGGCCGTTAATAAAGAGAAGTCGGGAGAAGAAGATAGATACCACTCATATTATGCTAAAATAGAAGAAATTGAGGGGGATCGATGGAAAACCGTCACATTATACAGGCACGAGAATAATAAGATGGTTCCTAAATTCCGGGTCACAAGGAGTATTTTATCAATTTCAGGCACGCCAAGCGACCTATATAAAGACCCCGACATTCCTCTTCCGGAACTCGAAGATGATATATCCTTTCAGGAAGACGATCCTGATCTCGAAGATGTTTCACCTTTCCAGGAAGAGGATTCTGATGCTGACTCGGTTCCGTTCCAGCTTATCGAAACAAAACCACAATTCGAAGGTGGCGGAATAAGCAAATTCTCACAATGGATACAAGGGCATTTGATATATCCCGAAATTGCAGAGAAGAACGGTGTCCAGGGTAGAGTCACTCTTCAGTTCAACGTTAATGCTGACGGATCAGTAAGCGGTGTGAAGGTTCTCCGGGGAGTTGATCCAGCCCTTGACAAAGAAGCTGTACGAATCGTTTCCATGTCTCCGAAATGGGAGCCTGGAAAGCAGCGAGGCCGTGCAGTACCGGTAAGCTGCACTGTTCAGGTTCTCTTCACAACAAAATAACGACATAATAATAAACAAAACACTTAAGGGTATTAAACTAATGGATAACAACAATCTGAGTGTCGGGATCGCAGGCCAGGGATAAGCTTGCTTTCTGGGCGGCGGTAAGGTAGAGCGTCTTTATCGGAGAATTGGACAAATACGCCTCCTTCAAGGTTGGGTTGCAGGAAAGGTCAAGCGACTCCAAGGATGTGTTCTGCGCATAGAGCAACACCAAAGCTGGACAATTACGAAGATCGAGCGCTTTCAGAGAAGTGTTGTCGCAGACCAATACCGTCAGAGCGGCATTCTTGGAAAGGTTAAGTTCCGTCAACAGGGTCTGGCCGGAGATATCCAGACTTTCAAGGGCGGTAAACATCCCGATTCCATAGAGAGACTCTATCCCGGAATATTCCTCCGCAGGGATATTCATAGACTCGATCTCCGCCGCCTCCGCCAAAGACACAAACGAGTCATAGTTGAAGTCGTAGTTGTCGAGGATGAACCGCTTGAAAACCTTGTCCTCTATGCGAGGTGTATAGACGATCTCGACAGATTCAGGAATATACCTGTGTCGGTCGAGATTCACATTGATGCCATCAATCTCGTGTCCTTCAAGCAGTTCCAGACGGGAGAGGCTTTTGCATAGGCAATGAAGTTCCGAAAGTTCCGGATTAGTGTTCAGATCCAAGACTTTGATCTCATCGCAACCATCAAGGTTAAGGGATCTCAACTTGACATTGTAGCGCAGATTCAACGATTGCACCGGGCTTCCGGCGCAATCAAGGACTTCCAAATCCGAGAGCAGGTAAATCTTGTCTCCATCCTTCAGGGCATTCCCGGCGTAAAGCCGCCGAAGGTCGCTTTTCTGGCGGAACAACTTCTCATTGTCCTTGATTCCGGAGCGGGAGTCGTAGCGAAACTCCTCAAGTGACGGGAACAAAGACAGATCAGGAGCCAGGTTACGGCAACCGGTGATGTCAAGCGAATGGAGATCACGCAAGGATGCCAGACTGTAGGTCAATGTCTCCGTCTTCAGTTCCACATTTCCGGAGAGAACAAGAGACGAAAGACGTGACGTTCCGGACAGAGTCATCGATTCAATGTGGTTGTTGGACAGATCCAGACAAGTGACGTGATGATTCGCGCCAAGATCGACCGACGCAAGAGCACCACTGCCGCCATCCGGGCCGCACGACAGCCCGCGACACCAGACTGTGTCAAGATTCGGAAGATATTCCAGCCCTTTCAGCGACTTGACATCGTCCGAACGGATGTCGATCTTGGTCACAAGAGCAGCCTCCTCGAAGCTTATCAGGCCATCGGAGTCCTTATCCCAATTGGCAAGCATCCAATCAGCTAAAGTCTTGTCTTCGAACGGCATCGGGATCACCACATCCATTTCCTGACTGTATGCAGTGCCTTTCGCGTTGACCGCATAGGCCCGGAAATAGTAGGTCTGACCGATCGTCAGTCCCTCGACCGACACCGTCCGGTCTCCATATTCAGAACCATCCATAGTTTTGGTCGTCAGATCGAAAGTCGGCGATGGAGAAAGACTCCAGCAAAGCCCACAGATAATCATCTCCCCGCTGAAGACATCCTCAACAGAATAGTCAAAGACCAACGCCGTTCCGTTCCTGATGGTCAGGGAGTTGATGGACAGGACAGGCATCCGCTGCTCTATTTCGATCCGTTGGATCTCCGACAAACGGTCATCATCTCCGCCGGAGATGAACGAGCGGCAAAAGTACTCGCCACATTCCAATCCTGAGATTGTCGTCGAAAACTCATTACCGGAAATGGATTCAACCTCCAAGCGCTCCATAGCGTTCTCGCTGTTTCCGAAATAGAAACCGCAGCCTTTGATGTTGTCTGTCCTCGACACCTTGCAGTAGAGGTCAAGATTCGTTCCATCAAGGCTCACGGTCGTGCCAAGGATCTCCGGAGCGGAATGAAGCGACGCGTCAGGATCCTTCACGCAGGAAGCGACCCCGACACAGAGCGACATCAACATCAAAAGCACTCGTGAGACTGACATAATGTCTGCAAATATAACGGATTTAACAGGCATTAAAAAGACCATCAATGACTATCAAGGCAGTTTTTTAGGATATTACCAAAATGAACCGAAATGAACTTGAACAAAATGCCCTAAATGAATATCTTTGCGTGTCAAAATGAATTCACGAAATGGCTAAAATAGTACCGGAACTGAATTACCTGCTCGCCGAGGTCGAGAAACGCTACGGGAGAAGGCTTTCAACGTCCGCAGATTTCGAGGCTCTGTCCGTCGTGGTCGAGCACGAGTCCGGCGAACTGATCTCAGCGTCCACTTTGAAAAGACTGTGGGGATATGTAACCCTGAAGCCAACCCCAAGAATCTCAACCCTCAACGTGTTGTCAAGGTACATCGGCAAACGGGACTTCAACGCATTCCAACAAAGTATTATGAGTGACGGGCACTATGTGTCCAATTTCTTCTCCGTAAAGAAGGTCTGTACATCCGACCTGAAAAAGGGTTCGGAAGTACTCATTGGCTGGGCACCGAACCGTCTTGTCACTCTATGGTACAACGGGGACGGAAGCTACACGGTCATCAAATCTGAGAACTCAAAACTGCTTGAAGGAGACAAGTTTCAGGCGGAATCTTTTATGGTGGGCTACCCGCTGTACATTCCAAGAATCCTTAGAAACGGAGAATATACCCTCTCCTACATCGCTGGAACTCAAGAAGGTCTGAACAGGGTAGATGTCATAAGCGAAGGGCAGGATCAATAGCCGGCTTCCTTGATGTCTGCGGAGATCTCCTCAAAGACGGAATCCACGGCTCGGCGGTTCTTCGCGGCCTTAATGTCTGGGAGCATCAGACTGAGTAACAGAACAATTGCCAAGACAGACGCAATGGCGGCAAGGGCAATCCAACGCCTGCGCCTATCCTTTCCTACAATGGCGGCGCGGACCTCCGTAACCGAAGCATAACGCTTATCGCGGTCTTCGGCGGCACAGACGGCGGCGATCCGGGAATATGCTCCCATCGCCTGCATTATCTTGCCCAATGAATATATGTCCGTCCGACAGTCCACGCTCTCCCCTGCCATCTGCTCAGGTGAGATGTAGTCCTTTGTCCCGGCTGGGTTCTTGAAAGTGGCGTACCAGTCGGCGTCGGATAGGCCGAAATCTATCAGTTTGACATTATGGCCGTTTCTGGTGAGCATTATGTTGGAGGGTTTCAGATCCCGGTGGATGATCTGATGGCGGTGCAGGTACTCAAGGGCGTCGCAGAGTTCTAGGAGGATTTTTCTGGTCAAGGTCCGGTCGCTGAGCTTCTTGCTTCGGTCACTGAGCTTGTCGAAGTGACGAAGTACACGTAGGCCGGTGCGCTTCGACAAGCTCAGCGACCATTCGGCAAGGCTGCAACCATCAATCCATTGAGTGACAATGCAGTTGCCCAGAGCGGGAATATTCATAAAATCAAGTGTCGGGCAGATGTTCGGATGGTCCAAAGAACGGCCG
>CAVKYA010000132.1:4614-7121 GCA_963660255.1 Bacteroidaceae bacterium
TTCTGGCTCCGGTCTATGATGATGTCTATTACATTTCCGATGAGATCGCGGTGGCATTCGTCGGTCAGAACGTCGGGTTCTTTGACAGGGACGGAAAGAGGTTGGGAGAGACCGTGACGGAGGGAGAGGCGACCTTGGACGAGCTTCTGGCGGCATATTCAAAGATGGAGAAGGTGCGCAGAGAGCAGTGGGACAGCATATTGAAGGACTATGAGGAGCTGAGGAAGTACTGCCAGTCCGACAGCGCCTCAGCCGGAACGGCCGCCCTTATGGCCGATGACATCCGCGCCGCGCTTCAAAAGGTTGGAGGGCCGATGGAAAAGGACCAGAAAGCCCGATTCGAGGCCGAATGTTCAGCATACAGACGTTAGGACAATGAGAAAGCTGCTGATTACCATACTGATCATTCTGTTTTGCGCTCCGGTGTTCGCTCAAAGCGCCGCAAGCATAAGGAAAGACAACTCGTACATCTACGCGGAAGGCTCGGCGGGCACAACAACCGCGGCTGACAGCGTGGCGCTTGACGCGCTGGTCGGGAAACTCGCGCGGACGGCGGATCTGCCATATTCATTGGAAATCAGGAAGAGACTGATAGCCACTTATTTGGGAGACATCAAAAGGGAATGCGGGATGATCTCGTCAAACGGGCGGGGAAAGGCTTCCGTGATGCGGTATATTCAGAGAAGCGATGTGGAGCGGATCTTCGAAGGGAGAAGGAGCAAGGTCAAGGAGATGCTTTCCATCGCCTCCACGGCTGACAGGAAATGCCAGATGGACATCGCTCTGCGCTACTATTCCTGGGCCGAGACTTTGATGCGCAGTCTCCCCTCGCCCGATGTCGTGGCGATCGCCGAGGCGAAAAGCAGACGGGAGGCGATTCTGAAAGGGTTGAATGTGGAGTTCGACAGGCAGAACATCTACGACAAGGGGATTGCGGAGCTGACATTCACTTTCGACGGGAAGCCTGTCAAAAACATTGACTATAAATTCTTTGACGGAAAGACTTGGAGCAAGATTCTGTCAGCCAAGGACGGGAAAGGGTTCGTGGAGGTAAGGCCGGGGTCAAAGATCGATCAATACAGAATCAAGTACGAGATCACGCCGGCGCATCTCCAGCATCTGTTCAGGGAGGTGAGCCTCGTCGAGAAAGCACTGGCTCCAGAAACAAAGGACACCGACGGCGGGACACGGTCTGCAAAGACTAACTCCAGTTCGACCGTAACCACTACTGCATCCGAATCATCAGCGAGGAAAATTGATTTCTCCGCCGTCAAAAAGAAAGTGCTGGACGTGGTGGCAAGGGAGGAATTCCAGACGGAGCCAGACTCCACCCGTGGAGGCCTCACTCCAATCGTCTTTTCTTCTGAATATGAAGACATTGTCCACAAGGTGTGCAAAGGCATAACCAACGGAGCGGATGAATCGATCTCGGAATATTTCTCCCCGGAAGGTTACGAGATATTCAATCGCCTGATCCGCTACGGCAACGCCAGAGTACTGAACTTCGGCGAGTTGAATTTCTACGAACTCGGAGACGAGGTCTATGCGAGAAGCGTCCCGATGGTGTTCTCGTTCAAGGGCAACCAGAGGCAGTTCGTGGAGAACATAGTGTTCACGTTCAACGGGGACAAAAAGATCTGCAACCTTTCGTTCTCTTTGGGAAAAGAAACAGTGCAAAGCATTGTCGGCCAGACAGGTTGGACCGAGGAGGCAAGGATAATCCTCATCAGTTTCCTTGAGAACTACAAGACTGCGTACGCCCTCAAGCGCCTGGACTATATCAGTTCCATCTTCGATGACGACGCGCTGATCATCACCGGGCGGGTGCTTAAGAACGTCAAAGGCCCTAACGAGTACAGCGGCAACCGCTACGTCACCCTGACCCGCCAGAGCAAGGCGAACTACATCAAGAACCTCAGCAGGGTCTTTAAGAGTCAGGAATATATCAACATCCAATTCTCGGACTGTGAGGTGATGAAACTCGGCAAGGGAGAGCAGCTGTTTGGAATAAAGATCAGACAGGAATATTTCTCCACGACATATTCAGACACTGGCTACCTATTCATCCTCGTGGACCTTCGGGACTACCTGCGGCCTGTCATCCACGTCAGGACGTGGCAGGAGGCTCCGGACAAGGACTTCGGAGTGATAGGGCCTTATAACTTTTAGAATATGAAAAGGTTCGCTGTCATATTCATTCTTCTTTTAGCGGCTGTTTCCGCCTCGGCGCAGACGGATTCGTCCGGATTTTTTGTCCAGTCTTTCAAGAAGTTGGAATGGGACCTGGACGCTCGGAGCAACTATCCGGTACTGGATCAGAACAACCGCAAGGCCGCGCTGATCAAGGTCGTGATTCCGGAAGCCGGGTTTGATTTCGATGTCGGAGTGATGGGTGTTGTAGGCGTAAGGCAGGAGGTCGGAGAGGTCTGGGTATATGTACCCGAAGGGGTGCGCAAGATCACAATAAGGCATCAGACCTACGGCATAATCAGGGACTATGAGTTCGG
>CAVKYA010000133.1:0-7086 GCA_963660255.1 Bacteroidaceae bacterium
GATGACTGTCCTTATTGCTTTCATCGATGATGACTTAATGTTATCGTTCCGCTAATATACCGATTCTTTTCCGTTGGAACAAGCACGGAATGGCATCATTATTATTTCTTTATGGTTTATCTATTGATAATCCGATTATTATTCGTATCTTGTTTGCAAACTAGCAACCAATTATTTATCAGAGATGAAACGACAACTCCTTATATTGTCAGTATTGATGACAGGGGCATTTGCATTGCCAGCCCAGACGATCTCTGACGAGATCCTCCAAATGTTTTCTCCTAATGCCGCGGAACTTGGCAAATACGGGAAGATACCCGTGAATCATTTCAATGGTCTGCCAAGCATTCAAGTTCCTTTGACGACACTCAAGACAAAGGGGGCTAACCTTCCGATCTACCTGACATACCACGCGGGAGGGCACAAGCCGGAGCAGCACCCTGGATGGGTTGGTTTGGGCTGGACCCTGCGTGCAGGAGGGTGCATTAACAGGATAATCAACAACCGGCAGGACGAAGTGTCGCACGATGAGATCTGGCAGGAAAGGGCAAAGCCATTGATACACCAGATTTCGGATCTTGACACCCTAAGTTATTTTGACTATCTGGAAAAAGGAGCTGGATGGGCAGAGGACGAGAATGCCGCCAAGGCTCATTTCCGATACAACCACAAATACGGGATATGGTGTGATATGGAGCCGGACGAATTTCAGATCAATCTTGACGGAATCCAGGCATCTTTCTACATAACCGGCTATGACAGCAGGACAGGTCTATGTTCTGTCAAGATCAAATCTCGCCAAGCGTATGATTTCTCGGTCAAGGTCTTTATTTCCAACACAGAAGGGAATCACATCAACGATCAAATCAATGCGTTGTTGTTTCAGTACATCAGCAAGATAATCGTGACCGATTCCGATGGTGTCCGCTACACCTTCGGTAGTGACGGCGATGATCTATCATCCATCGAGTTTTCCATAAGGCCTTGCTCCACCTACTGTTACGGTATGGCTTCCGCATCCACGTGGAACCTCACCAGAATTGAATACCCAAACAACGAGACTATCACGTTCCGCTACCGGAAAGACGGGCACCCCATCGTCAGGACAATCCTGCGAGAGGGAAGAGGGCTCGGCTACAAAATTGATGATGACAACTATGGGAACTACCTGCTCGACTCATCGTTGCCTCCGGGCAGCACTGGATCTTGGTACAACTATTACGTCAATAACAACCTATATTCACAGAGAGACGAATATCCATACATCAAGCTTATGTACATCTCTCCGTCCTACCTTAGTTCCGTGAGGTCAAAAGCAAGCGGTGATTCGGTGGTATTCCATATCTCCAGATCATTCGAACTGAAGGATCTTGGCACAGACACTGACCCCACATTCGAGGATGCGGCAGAGTTATTCCGAACCAAACCTGATTTCCGAGATAACGATGCGTACATCCACATTGAGAACATCCTGTCCTACAACTACTATATGTGTTTGGACAGCATCTCACAAGGTCCGAAGAGGATCCTGTTCTCCTACGGCAACAACGCCAACGAGCGTCTGTCCCTTTCCTCCGTCAGGACCGTGGCCGGATCTAATGACGGGGGCAAGTACTCATTTGAGTACAATAGCCTTAAACTTCCCGATCGTTATTGTTCGGAGAGCAGTGACAGATGGGGCTTCAACGGGAAATCATTCAGCGTGCCACCGGGATCATATCATACCCTTCACGACCGCCGCGCACCTGACACAACGCTAATGAAGGCTGAGATAATTCATAGAATAACATACCCTACCGGGGGCTCCACTGAATATGTCTTTGAACCGCACACCTACAGCGCATCCGTACAAAGAACAGACTCTCCCCGAATCGGATTCTCTGTTGTTGACAATGCCAAGGACAGCATTGCGGGCGGGTTGAGAATCAAGACAATCATTGACCGGGATGGAGACAAGACCGAGACACGCAACTTTTTCTATACAAAAAATGGCCGCTCCAGCGGTATCCTGTCCGGAACTCCAGTGTTTTTCATAAAACGAGACTATAACGGCAAAGTAACGATAGGCGGCAATGGCAGAGGCTGGATCGGTCCGCTTTTCTGGAAAGACAAAGGCACGGAGTCCACTTTGGAATTGTCTTACTGGATAGGGAGCGAAAACTATCTGAACCAGCTCTCGACAACGGACGGCAATCACGTCACTTACAGCAACGTGACCGAGGTGTTCTCTGATGGAGGAAGGATTGAGTATGAATATTCAAATCACTGGGAAGCCCTTGACGCTTCCAACGAGGGGGATATATCCTACTATTCGCCGGAGAATCCAGACTACATTCTGAGAAGGCTATACGCCTCACACTCTTTGGACAGAGGGCTGCTGCTCAGAAAAGGTTTGTTTGACAGTGACGGGAGAATTGTCGAAGAAGAACGCTATGAATATAACAATTCTCCGAATCGCTTTACGGAGAATATCCCCGTCTGCCAGATAGGTGCGGAGTCGTTCCCTAACCTTATTAACGGACGTGGTGACGGCCTCTCACTCTCTAAAAACTTCACATACTGCTGGACAGCCGGATCCAGGATATACACTTATTTCCCTTACTTGAAAAGCAAGGAAGTCAAGACATTCCATTATGGAACAGGGACTTCTCCCAAGACCGCCACAGTTCTGACCAGTTATAATTACGACAGCCACCGTCGGCTTGTGCGGACTACAACAACGGAATCCGACGGAAGTGAACTAACTGACTCCATAAGGTACACCGGTTCTGACGGAATAAGGAGCTCAGGGGTGTATGCGGAAATGGCAGAGGCTTCCGTGAATATGTCCGGAATTCCAATAGAAAAGATACGGTACAGAAACGGAAAGGTGATAGGAGCGGAATTGACCACCTACAGGAAAATCGCCAAGGCAAGAATTGATAATTACGTCCCTTCGGCAGAGTTTTCAGCAAGACTTGACGAACCAATATCATCTTACAGTGCTTATGACGGTCGCAATGTCGGAAGTCTATACGGTGACCCGATTATAAAATATGTAGAGTATGACGAGATGTGCAACCCTCTGGAAGTGATCAAAAACGGCACAGACAGAACATCCATACTTTGGGGATATGGTGGGATGCACCCTGTCGCTCTTTTTAACAATGCCACCAGACGCAAGGGAATGATAGCGGTTGAAGAGCCGGGACTTGTCAGCCACGATGAAGATCATCGTACAAACACCGAACACTGGTTCTCTTACAGTTTCGAGGCTTTGGAGGACGGGGACTGTGAGATACATTTCGACATTCCGGAAAATGTCCCGGATTTTGATTTTTGGGTTATTCTCGACAGTTCCATTTATTATAGGCCGAGAACCAGAGAGTGGGTGGATGATGGTTCTGGAGGGGAACACGACTCTGAGATTTATGTGGAATTCACAAAAACACTATGGCTGCCAGCAGGAAAACATAGAATTATTGTCACCACGTTGGATCCAGCCATTTATCCAATACCGGAAGGTGAAACCGAGGCGGAAATTGAATTAGAGGCAACTTCGGAGAACAACAATCCGGTGCGTCCTCAGACATCTATTGAAATTACAGAAGATACTCATTACGCTACCGGATGGTTTTGGATTGCCTATAGTGGTAAGGAAAAAAGGGTGGTGAATGGGTTTATTGGAGACTATTACTACGAGGACTTTGAAGGTTGGCTTGGAAATAGTCCAAATGGCTATCACAGCGAAAAGGGATATGTCGGGGAATATACAGTCTACCTTGAGATTTCTCCGGAAAGAGTATATTACATTGATTATAGAGTCCGGATCGGAGGTCTGTGGCAGTATAAAAAACACAGATATTACGGACCTTGCCATACAATTTATGAGGGTTCTTCGCCAATAGATGAGGTCCGTGTATATCCAGTTGACGGCTCTATGATCACGGCGACCTGGTCTCCGAATGTCGGGCCGCGCAGTATCACTGACACGCGAGGAGTGACCACATCCTATGAGTACGACGGGTTAGGCAGATTGATCCGTTGTATGGACAATGAGCAATCTCCAACCGTTGAATACGCCTACCATTTCCGAAATGGGGCCGATTCCACAAACCATATAAGGAAAACAGTCTATACCGAGAAGAACGCCACGGCCCCGAGGATCAGCACAGACTATTTCGACGGTTTCGGGAGGTCGCTCCAGACTGTAATGAAAGGTGCTGCGGGAGGTTCCGGAACTAATGACGGAGACATTGCCAATCTCTTTGAATATGACCGGAACGGACGGTTGCTCAGATCCTGGCTGAACTCTCCGGTGAACAATAACGAAGATAGTTATGTCAATCCTGATATCCTCAAAGAGAGAGCGTCCTCATTCTATGGGAATGGAACCAAAGCTGAGTCACGTCCATTCAATGAGAATGTTTACGACGGTTCACCACTTGATCGCATCAAGGCCGTTTATGGTGCAGGAGAAGACTGGTTCAACTCCGGGAAATGTGCCGAAACGGACTTCCTTACTAACTCCACGGTCTCAACGACCCTTAAATGTTTGAACTTCAAGGCAGAAGAATATTCAGACACCTCGTTTGCCGTCAAAAATACAGGATTCTATCCCGAGGGTTCTCTACTTGTGACAAAGAGTGTCGATGAGGATGGGAATACTGCATATTCATTTGAAGATTTTTCCGGAAAGATCCTGTTGGAACGCAGAGTTTTGGATTCAAGCGAAACAGCGGACACGTACTATGTCTATGACGACTTCGGTGACCTGAAGGTTGTAATTCCGCCGATGCTTTCCAAAGAGGTCAGCACTTCCACATCAACGAATTGGTCAAGTGACTCGGAACCGCTTGACCGATGGGCGTTCCTTTACGTCTATGACTCAAGGCATCGATGCGTGGCCAAGAAGATGCCGGGAGCCGGATGGAGTCTCACGCTTTACGACAAGGCTGGGAACGCCATTCTGACTCAAGACGCCAGACAGCGTGAAAAGAACAAATGGACGTTCAGCATTCCAGATGCCTTGGGCAGAACCTGCCTTCTGGGTCTGTGCAACGAATCGTCTCTTTTCGGAAGCGACACCGGCATAGATGTATTCTCAGCACCGTTCCAGAATGTCACGGTAAGAGCCATACGTTCACAGGACACCTTGGCTGCCACGAGCACTTTCTACGGCTATATTATTGACGGTCTGAACATTGACTCCACAGCCACGTTCCTCACCGTGAACTATTACGACGACCACTCATTCATCGGAGAGTTTGGATTTCCTCAGGACCTTCTGTTTGACGAGACGCTTGTTGACGAGGGTTACGGCAACAGATGGTCATCCGCACTTAATCTGCTGACAGGATCTATATCCGCTGTGATCACCTCTGATGATGAGTCCGCAGGAAAGTTTAGGTACACGGCCTTGTTCTATGATGAGTACGGACGTGTCGTCCAGACCATCTCCCGGCACGAGGATGGAGGACGGATCAGGACGGCATCAGCGTTTGACTTCACCGGAAACCAAACTCTCTCAAGGGAGGTTGTATCTATGTCAGATGCGTGCGACACCGTGGAAAAGAACCACGCCTACGATCTGTGGGGCAGGATCAAAAGAACGACAACGAGCCTTTCTGCAAACAGCGGGTTTACCGCCTCCAACACGGTAGGTTACACGTATGACAATGTCGGGAGGCTGACGGGTATCACTTACGGCACTGGAGACAATGCAATCAACGAGTCCTTGGACTACAACGTAAGGGGCTGGCTGACAGAAAAGCGGAGCGATATGTTCGGAATGAGGTTAAGGCATAACGACCCAGTCTTTGGCACTGCGTCTTGTTGGAACGGCGACGTTTCCGAATGGGAGTGGGGGGTCGGAACTGAGACTCCGAGAGCATATTCATTCTCATATGATGCATTGGGTCGCCTGACGGACTCCAGAAGATTCATCGGATCTGGCACTCCGACCGACTCATTCACGGAGAGAAACCTCTCCTATGATCTGAACGGGAACGTTCTGACTCTGAACCGGTATGGAGAGTCCAGTTCGTTGCCGGAAGACGCATTAGTATTCTCCTACTCTGGCAACAGGATAAGCTCAGTGTCAGGCTCAACGTCTTTCGGCTATGACTCCAACGGCAATATGACAACGGACGGCAGACTTGGCTTGAATCTCAATTACAATCATCTGAACCTTGTAAGTGAGGCCGGTGACGCTTCCGGAACCCTGGTACACTACTCTTATCTTTCTGACGGCACAAAACTCTCCTCCGAGAGGCCGGACGGCTCCGGAAGCGTGTACAGAGGGTCGTTTGTCTATTCTAAGGACGAGAATGGCGGCCTCAGCCTTGACTGCGTCCTCACAGACGGAGGCCGAATCGCTGCCGAAAGGGACGAGTCCGGGGATGTCACGGCCTATCACGCTCTCTACAACTTGACAGACCATCTCGGCAGTGTTCGAGCCGTTGTTGACGGTGACACCGGCGCGGTCATCGAAACGAATGATTACTATCCGTTCGGCAAGCGGATTCCGGTCACAAGTCCGGCCGCTTCGACAAGTTCAGCGACCGGTCAGAACCGCTGGCACTTCTCCGGCAAGGAGTCACAATCCTACCTCAGCTCAGACATTCCGTTCCTCGACTTCGGGGCAAGGATGTACGACCCGACCACCGCCCGCTGGACCGCCGCCGACCCGTTAGGCGAAAAGAATCTTTTAAAATCTCCATATTCATATTGTAGTGGCAACCCAATATGTATTATAGATCCATCCGGGAAAGATGAATGGGATATAAATAAAGAAGGAAGGATCATTGCGTACAGGCAAAATAAGGATAATGACGTTATAAATATAGTTGAGAAAGATAGCGATGGAAACTATAATCAATCCTATTTTATTAACGACAACGGCGAAAAGGTCTCTCTATCCAAAACATTCACATATGGAACATTCGCAAATAAGAGCAACGATTTTTCCTCTACGGACTTACATTCTGGAATAGAATTATTTTCATTTCTCTCAAAAGAGACCTCCGTGGAATACGGCTTGGTTGTAACTATTGATAATAAGTCATTTATCCATACTGATAATAAGAAGAATGGAATAGCGATTGT